>NZ_JBFABA010000003.1:0-153271 GCF_040640115.1 Micromonospora sp. NPDC023644
CCGCGCTGCCCCTGGCCGGCTGCGGCACCCCGCCGGAGCTGCGCCGTCCCGCCCCGACCGCCGCCCCGACCCGCACCGCCGTCCCCGTCACGCCCAGCGCCACGCCGACGCCCCCGCCCGCCACCGGCCTGCCCGGCGGCGGGGCGGTCACCCCCACGGTCGACCCCGGCCTGGTCGCGGTCCCCTGCCCGGACGGCCCCTCCGGGGCACGGATCGTCGACCTGGTGCGGGGCCGGGGTGGCGTACTGCCGAACGGCGTCCGGGTCCGGGTGCGGACCGGGCCGCTCTGCGCCGGTGAGTGGCACTACACCGTGCTCGACGTGACCGGGCACGAGACACTCCAGGTGGTCACGCAGGGGCGGCCGGGCGCCCCGCGGCTGGTCACCGCCGGCACCGACGTCTGCACCGCCGAGGTCCGCGCCGCCGGGCCACCCGGCATCCGGACGCGCGTCTGCGACGCCGGGTCGCTCGGCGTACCGGGTGCGTAGGCTGTCGCCATGCCGGGAACACCGCCGACGCGCTTCGTCTACCTCGGGCCGGAGGGCACCTTCGCCGAACAGGCGTTGAACAGCATCCCCGCCGCCGAGCGGGGCAGCCGCACGCCGGCCCGCAGCGTGCCGGAGGCGCTGGAGAGCGTACGAACCGGGGAGGCGGACGCGGCCCTGGTGCCGCTGGAGAACTCGATCGGCGGCGCGGTCGGGGTGACCCTGGACGAACTCGCCGAGGGCGCCCCCCTCGTGATCACCCGCGAGGTGATCCTGCCGGTCGAGTTCGTGCTCGCCGCGCGGCCCGGCACGACGCTCCCGCACGTGGGCAGCGTCGCCGCCCACCCGCAGGCGTCCACCCAGTGCCGGGGCTGGCTACGCACGCACCTGCCCGACGCGGTCGTGGTCGACGTGCTCTCCAACGGCGCGGCCGCCGCCGGAGCCGCCGCCGGCGAGTACGACGCGGCGATCTGCGCCCCGATCGGCGCCGGCCGGCACCGGCTCGACGTGCTCGCCGACAAGATCGCCGACCACCCGGACGCGGTGACCCGCTTCGCGCTGGTGTCCCGCCCCGGGCCGCCCCCGCCGCCGACCGGCGACGACGTGACGTCCCTGGCGGTCTACATCGCGCACGACCGGGTGGGCGCGCTGCTGTCGGTGCTCATGGAGCTGGCCGTCCGGGGGGTCAACATGACCCGGATCGAGTCCCGCCCGACCGGGGAGGCGCTCGGCCGGTACGTCTTCTTCCTCGACTGCACGGGGCACGTGGCGGACGTGCGGCTCAGCGAGGCCTTGCAGGGGCTGCGCCGGGTCTGCGCCGACGTGCGCTTCCTGGGCTCGTACCCCCGGCACCGGTTCCCCGGGTCGGGCGACCGCCCGATCCCGGCCCCCGCCGGCCTCTCGGACGCCGACTACGCCGACGCCGCCGCCTGGCTGGCCCGCCTCCGCGCCGGCGACCTCAGCTGACGCCCGGCCCCGCACCGCCCCCGAAGCTGACACCGGCCCGCACCGGCACCGCCTGTGCGGCCGACACCGGCCCCGCACCGCCTGTGCGGCCGACGGCGGCCCCGGAACGGCACCGCCCCCGACCGGCACCGGATCCGGCGGGGCCGGTCGGCGCGGGGCGGGGGCGGGGCGGGGTGACGCGGTGCCTCTAGCTGAGCAGGCCGCCGAGGAGGCCGCCCTGCTGCTCCTGGGAGCCGCTGCCCATGATGGGCGGCTCCTCGGAGGGCTGGACGACGACGAAGCCCTGGCCGGCGAAGCTCATCGTGAACGACTCGCCGGTGCGGCGGCCAAGCAGCGTGCCGAGGCCGAGCTGCTCGGCGCGGTGGTAGCCGGTCTGGAGGTTGGCCGACCAGCAGACCGCCGCCTGCGGGTCGACGTAGGTGGGGGCGTCGACGTTGAGCACCACCGGGGTGCCCTTGGTGGTGATGGCGATCCGGCCGTGGCCGCTGAAGACGCAGTTGAACAGGCCGGACGACGACGCCATGCCGGCCCCGCCGACCATCCGGATGTCGTACTGGAGGGTGGAGTCGAAGGCCAGCACGCTGGAGCCGTTGATGGAGAGCGCGTCGCCGGGCTCCAGGTCGATGACGTGCACGTCCTTGGCGAAGTCGGCGAGGAAGACGTCACCCCGGCCGGAGACCTTCATCAGCGGGACGCCCTCGCCGGTCAGCTTCTGCTTGAGGAACTTGCCGAGCCCGCCGGAGCCGAGGGCCTGGAACTGCACCTGCCCCTGGTAGGCGACCATCGACCCGACCCGGGCCATCGCCTCGCCGTTCAGTTCGATCTTCAACATCTTGGAGTTCTGCAGCCGCATGCCGGGCTGCGCGGACTCCTTCTCAAGGTTCTCCGCCGAGAACAGCTCGCTGCGCATGGAAGTGCCTCCTGAGTTCGTGGTGCCTGGACCGACGGTAGGCGACCGTGGCAACCGTCGACCACCGGCCGTCCGGCCCGCGGCGACCACCGGCCGTCGCCGCTCCGGCGCCCGCCGGTCGTCGCCGCTTCGGGGTGCCCACCGGTCGCCGGCCCGCCGCGCCCGCCCGGACCGGCGCCCCGCCCACCCGGCGGTGGCGCCGATCCCTAGCCCCAGCCCAGCTCGTGCAGGCGGGCGTCGTCGATGCCGAAGTGGTGGGCGATCTCGTGCACCACCGTGACCGCGACCTCGTCGACGACGTCCTCGTCGTCGTCGCAGATGCGCAGGATGGGGTTGCGGTAGATCAGGATGCGGTCCGGCAGCACGCCGGCGTAGTCCCAGCCCCGGTCGGTGAGGGCGTGGCCCTCGTAGAGGCCGAGCAGGTCCTCGCCCGGGGGCGGGTCGTCCTCGACCAGGATCACGACGTTGCTCATCAGCGCGAGGAGTTCCTCGGGCACCTCGTCGAGCGCGTCGCCGACCAGCTCCTCGAAGCGCTCGCGACTCATCTCCACCGGCACCCGGCCCATTCTGCCCGACGACACGGCCCGCCCGCGCCGGTCGGAACTGGCGGACCGCCACGGGGAGCGGGCGCGGCTCCCCGTGGCGGTCGACGCCGACGGCGCAACGGTCAGGTCAGGAGGCGAGGCGGGCGGTCAGGCTGATCTGGGCGCCCGGGGCGAGCAGGCGGGAGATCGGGCAGTTCTCCTTGGCGGTCTCCGCGAGCTTGGTGAACTGCGCCTCGTCGATGCCCGGCACCTGGCCGACGGTGTCCAGCTCGATGCGGGTCACCGTCATCCCGGCGTCGGTCTTGTCGAGGTGGACCTTGGCGGTGGTCTCCACGGAGGTGGGCGGCGAGCCCGCCTCGGCGAGCGCCTTGGAGAACGCCATCGAGAAGCAGCCGGCGTGGGCCGCCCCGATCAGCTCCTCGGGGTTGGTGCCCTCACCCTCCTCGAACCGGGACTTGAAGGAGTAGTTCCCCTGCATCCCGCCCTTGCCGGTGCGGATCGTGCCGGACCCCTCGGTGAGGTTGCCCTGCCACTGTGCGGAAGCGGTACGGATAGGCATGCACCCGACGCTAGTCGAACAGGCACCGGCCGGCGACCGTTCACGCTCCGGGTCGCCGGGTGCGTACTGTGTCATGATTCGGGGCAGGCCCGCGAACGCGGAAGGGTGGCCGATGTCCCAGGATTCCCCCATTCCCCGGCAGGAACACCGGTCCGACGGTGCGGCCGTCCTGGAGTGGGGCACGGAGCCGGTTGGGCCGGGCCGGTTCGGCCGTACGTTCTCCGGTCTGGGCCGGGATCGTCGCCTCCCCGTGCTGCTCGCGGCGCTCGGCGCGGTGGCCGCCCTCGCCTCGATGCTCGGCGAGTGGCAGGTGATGACCATCCCCAACGCCGGCCCGCAGGGCAACACGCCGCTACGGGTGCCGGGCGGGGTGTCCGACATCGGCGGGTTCGGGGTGGGCTACCTGGTCGGGCTGTTCGCCCTGGTCTGCGCGGTGGTGCTCGCGCTGCGCGGCTCCCTCGCGGTGCGCCCCAACGCCCGGCTCGCCGGGCTGGCCCTGGCCGTGGCGCTGCTCGGACTGCTGGTCGCGACCGCCACCTCGCTGGACGAGGCCGGCCAGCGGGTCTTCTTCTACTCCACGGACGACGGGTTCCGGGTCGAGTACGGCCGCGGCCTGGTGACGGCGTTCCTGGCCTGCGCCCTCTTCGCGGCGGCGTTGAAGCTGGCCCCGACCGACGCGGTCCCGCCCGCCGAGCAGGCGGACGACGGGGGCGAGGCGGAGCCGGTGGGCCAGCGCCGCCGCAGCCGCAGGGCCCGGGACGTGGCGGACGACGGGCTGCCCGCGCCGGCCGACCTCACCGTCGGGCCGGCCATCCCCTTCGCCCGCCCCGAGCCCCGGGACTGACCCGGTCGGCCACCGCGCCCCGCGCTGGTGGCCGCCGGCCCGCGCGGTGACCCGGCCCGCGCCGCAGCCCGAACGGCCCCGCCGGTCCGCCCGCACCCCTCAGGGGGCCACCCAGCGGACCTCGCCGTCCACCCGCTCGTCGGTGGCCCGCAGGCCGAGCCGCTCGGCCACTTGGGCGGACGCCCGGTGATCCGGATGCACGTGCGCGACCAGCGACCCGACACCGTGCTCCGCCAGCCAGCCGACCAGGCCGACGGCGGCCTCACCCGCGTAGCCGCGGCCCTGGTGCGGCGCCAGGACGACCCAGGCCAGCTCGGCGACCGGCCGGTCGCCGTCGAGCCGCACGGTGGCCTGGACGGTGCCGATCGCGTCGCCGGTGTCCCGGTGCCGGACGACCCAGTTGAGCCAGCCCTCCCGGCCGTCCGGGGACCGCCCGGCCACCTGCCGGCCGTAACGCTCCCGAAGTTGCTCGGTGGTGGCCGGACCGCCCCCGATGTACTCGTACAGGGCCGGGTCGTCCAGGAGGGGGGCGAGTTCCTCGGCGTGGTCGACCCGGAGGGGCTCCAGCAGCAGCCGCTCGGTGTCGATGGTCTCCGCCACCGGCCAGTCCCGCTCTCCCACCCGCCCACCGTACGGCTGGGTGGGCGGTCCCGGGCGGGAACACCGGCGGGCCGTCGACCGTTGGCCCGGCATTCGCCGGAACGCCATGGTCGGGGCCCGTTCCGCGAGGTACGTTTGCTGCCCGCCGTCACTCAGGGTCGAGGCACCGAGGACCGAGACGGCTGGCAGCGACGGCGGCGGGCGAAGGAGGAACGATGACCCGCCCGGGCCTGCCCAAGCTGATCGCCACGGATCTCGACGGGACGCTCGTCCGTAGCGACGAGACCGTCTCCGCGTACACCCATGCGGTGCTCGACCGGGTGCGGGCCGCCGGGATCCCGGTGGTCGGCGCGACCGGTCGCGGGCCCCGGCTCGCCGAACTGACCCGCAACGACATCCGCGCCGCGGACTTCCTGGTGATGGCCGGCGGCGGCCGGGTGGTCGACCAGAGCGACCCGTCCGGGCCGGTGGTGCTGCGCGACGAGCGCCTTCCCGCCGAGGTGCTGGCCACGCTGCTGGCCGACCTGGAGGCGGCCGTCGGGCCGCTGACCGTGATGGTCGAGGCGTCGGACGAGCACGACGCCCCGCTCTGGGGCGACTACCACCCGAGCTGGCCCTACCAGGACGCGTTCGAGACGCGCAGCCGCACCGAGTGCCTCTCCTGCGACGTGATCAAGGCGTTCGTCCGGACCGCCGACCACCACGTCGACGAACTGCTCGCGGTCGCCCGGCAGATCGTCCCGCCGGAGGTCGCCACGCTCACCCAGGCCGGGCTGGGCTTCGTCGAGATCTGCCCGCCCGGGGTGGACAAGTCCACCGGGCTGACCGTGGTGGCGCAGCGCCTCGGCGTCGACCCGGCCGAGGTGCTGGTCTTCGGCGACATGCCCAACGACCTGCCGATGTTCGAGTGGGCCGGCTGGGCGCGGGTCGCGGTCTCCAACGCCCACCCGACGGTCCGCGCCCTCGCGGACGAGGTGACCCTGCGCAACGACGACGACGGGGTGGCGGTGTACCTCGATCGGCTACTGTCCCGCTGATGGGAGGGGCACCACGGCTGATCGCCACCGACATCGACGGCACCCTGCTCCGGGACGACCGCACGCTCAGCCCGCACACCGCCGAGGTGCTGGCCCGGCTCTCCGCGCGGGACACGCCGGTCGTGCTGGTCACCGGCCGTCCGATCCGCTGGCTGAAGATGGTGTACGAGCAGCTCGCCGAGCCGCTGCCGGCCATCTGCGCCAACGGCGCGGTGGTCTACGACCCGGTCACCGACGAGGTGCTGCGGGCCGACCCGCTCGCCCCGCAACTGCTCGCCGAGGTGGCCCGGCGACTGCGCGCCGAGGTGCCCGAGGTCAGCTTCGCGGTGGAGATCGTCGACAGCCGGCAGATGCGGCACGAGGCGCACTACCCGCTGCGCTGGGACGCCGACCACGACGCGATCCGGGCGGTCGAGACCGCCGAGGAGCTGCTGGCGGCGCCGGCGGTGAAGCTGCTGGCCCGGTCCGCCGAGCATGATCCCGACGCGTTCGTCGCGCTGGTGGCGGCGGCCCTGGAGGGGCTGGCGGAGGCGACGCACTCGTCGTACTCGGGGCTGGTGGAGATCTCCGCCGCCGGCGTGACCAAGGCGGCCGGGCTGGCGTGGTACTGCGCGCGGCTGGGCATCGACGCCCGGGACGTGCTCGCCTTCGGCGACATGCCCAACGACGTGCCGATGCTGACCTGGGCCGGCCGGGGGGTGGCGGTGGCGAACGCGCACCCCGCCGTCCTGGAGATCGCCGACGAGGTCACGGCGGCGAACTCGGCGGACGGCGTGGCGGCGTACCTGGAGAAGGTCTTCGGGGTGGGGTGAGCGGCCGGCCGGCGGCCCCGGCCGGCCGCGCGGTCAGAGGTACTGGCCGGTGCTGTGCCCCTCGCCGCCCTGCGGCGGCTGGCCCATCCCCGGCATGCCCGGCAGCATGCCGCCGCCCGGGCCGCTCGGCAGCGCCTGCCGGCCGGAGCGCATCTGCTCCAGCTGCACGCGGGCGGCCATCTGCTGCGCGACCAGGGCCGCCTGGATGCCGTGGAACAGGCCCTCCAGCCAGCCGACGAGCTGGGCGTGCGCGATGCGCAGCTCGCCCTCGCTGGGCGCCTTCTCCTCGGTGAAGGGCAGCGAGATGCGCTCCAGTTCCTCGCGCAGCTCGGGGGCGAGCCCCTCCTTCAGCTCGACGATCGACCGCTCGTGGATCTCCCGCATCCGGTGCCGGCTGGCGTCGTCGAGCGGGGCGGCCTTGACCTCCTCCAGCAGCTGCTTGATCATGCTGCCGATCCGCATCACCTTGGCCGGCTGCTCGACCAGTCGGGTCGGGTCCTCGCCGTGTGCCTCGTCGGTCTGCACGGTGCCGACAGGCCGCCCGTCCGGGCCGACCACCACCACCGTTCCGGAATGACCGGTGCCATCCTGGCCCGGCTCGTCGTTCTGTCCAGCGGAGTGCGCTTCGGTCATGGGAACCATCTTTACCCAGCCGCGAGCGCCCATGCGCCCGGGGACCGATCCCCGGCCTCGGTTCCGCGCGTGATCCGCGCTACGGTCGCGCCATGCCCGCCGACCCCCGCGACGTGCTCAGCCGGCCCACTCCGCCCCCCGACGTCACCGTCTCCTACGGCGACCACCCGGACCAGGTCGCCGACCTGCGCGTCCCCGCCGGCCCGGGCCCGGCCCGGCCGCTGGTCGTGGTGGTGCACGGCGGCTTCTGGCGGGCCGAGTACGACCGCCGGCACACCGACCCGCTGGCCGTCGGGCTGGCCGCGCTGGGCCATCCGGTGGCCCAGGTGGAGTACCGCCGGACGGGGCAGCCGGGTGGCGGCTGGCCGGGGACGCTGACCGACGTGCTGACCGGCGTGACGGAGCTGCCCCGACTCGCGGCCGAGGCGCTGCCCGGGCGGGTCGCCGCCGGGCCGCCGCTCCTGGTGGGCCACTCCGCGGGGGGACACCTGGCGTTGTACGCGGCGACGACCGCCCCGGCCGTCGTCGGCGGCGTGCTGGCGCTGGCCCCGGTGTCAAACCTGGCGGAGGCGTACCGGCTGGATCTGGACGCGGGGGCGGTGGCCGCGCTGCTCGGCGGCGGCCCGGCGGACGTCCCCGAGCGGTACGCCACCGTCGATCCACGATCATCGGTGCCAGCACCGACACGGACAGTAGTCGTGCACGGTGCCCTGGATCAGCAGGTGCCGATCGGGATGAGCCGGGAGTACGTCGCCGCCGGCCGGGCGGCGGGCGGCGACGTGCGCCTCGTTGAGCTGCCGGAATGCGAGCATTTCGGGCTCATCGATCCGGAGTCCGCGGCCTGGCCGCAGATCACGGCTGCTTTCCGATCTCTCCAGGAAGATCGCTAAGCATTGACGCAGCGTCGCTGAGCCGGTAGAACGCCGAGGGGGCGTGATCCGCCCTGCAACGCTCCCCGGAAGGAACTCGGTGTCGCAGATGAACCGCAGGCGGGCCCTCCAACTGCTGGGCGCTCTCGGTACGGCCGGACTGGTCGCCGGGTGCGGCACCGACGACGCGGACGGCGGAGCGGCCGGCAGGGGCAACCCGATCAAGATCGGCCTCGTGGCGCCGACCAGCGGCGGTCTCAAGGCGATCGGCGACGAGATCACCAACGGTTTCCAGCTCTTCCTCGACCTCAACGACAAGCTGCTGGGCGGGCACCCGACCACCCTGCTCACCGCCGACGAGGGCGAGAGCGTCAAGACCGGCAAGGCCGCCGTCGAGGGGCTGCTGAAGCAGGGCGTGCTCGCCCTCACCGGCGTGGTCGACGCGAACGTCATGTCCGGCATCCGCAACACCGTCGAGGAGGCCCGGGTGCCCCTCATCGGCTCCAACGCCTCGCCGTCCAGCCTCCAGAGCGTCGTCTACATCTGGCGGACGTCGTACGTGCTGGACGAGGCGGGCCGGGCGCTGGGCCGTTACCTGCGGGAGCAGCTGGAACCGTCGGCCCGGCTGGCGATCATCGCGCCGGACAGCGTCGGCAGCCAGGACGTGGTGCGGGGCTTCCGGCAGGAGTTCGGCGAGTCCGACCCCCGGATCAAGGACGCGCTGGTCTCGACGGGCGTCTTCACCAACCCGTCGAAGTCCGCGTACCGGGCCGACATCCGCACGGCGCTGAGCCGGAACCCGACGGCGGTGTTCTGCTACTTCGCCGGGCCGGCGGCGGTCGAGTTCATCAAGCAGCTGCGCATCGAGGGGTTCACCGGCAAGGTCTACGCCCCCGGCTTCCTGACCGAGGGCGCCGTGCTGAGCAACGTGAAGGCCGAGGACGCGCTGGGCATCCAGACGGCGCTCAACTACTCGTCCGACCTGAACAACACGGCCAACCGCCGGTTCGCCTCGGCGTACCGCAAGAAGCACGGCACCTCGCCCACCACCTACGCGATGGCCTCGTACGACGCCGCGCAGGTGCTCGACCAGGCGATCCGGATCGCCGGCGGGTCGCCCAACCCGCAGCAGGTCAACCTGGCCCTCGGCAAGATCGGCCAGATCGACAGCCCGCGCGGGGTGTGGCAGTTCAACCAGCCGCGCACGCCGCAGCAGAAGTGGTACCTGCGCGAGGTCCAGCTCGACGGCCAGGTGCTGTCGAACGTGCTGGTCACCGAGCTGGCCACCCTCGGCTGACCCGCGCCCCGCGTCCCGCGCCGGCGGATGGGCCGGCGGGGAGGCGGGGCGGGGGCGGGAGCGAGGATCAGTGGCGGAGTTCGGCGATGCAGCACTTCACGCTGCCGCCGCCCTTCTTCAGCTCGGCCAGCTCGACCGGGACCGGGTGGTAGCCGGCCGCCTTCAGCTTCCCGGCCAGCCGGGTCGCCTCGCTGTTCAGCACCACGTTGAACCCGTCGCTGACCAGGTTGAGGCCGAAGGCCAGGGCGTCCTCGGCGTCGGCGACCACCGCGTCGGGGAAGAGCTGGGTGAGCACGCGCTGGCTGGCCGCGGAGAAGGCGCCCGGGTAGTAGACGACGTTCTCGTCGTCGATGGAGGCGAGCGCGACGTCCAGGTGGTAGAAGCGCGGGTCGACCAGGCGCAGCGACACCACGGGCCGGGCGAGCGCCTCCTGCGCCTCGGCGTGCGCCGGCAGTTCGGTGCGGAACCCGTGCCCGGCGAGGATCAGCCCGCCGTGCGCCTCCGGCAGGTACGCGAAGTCGCCCTCGCCCTCGTTGGTCTCGATCGGCGCGATGAACCGCCAGCCCTGCGACTCGTAGAACGCCCGGTGCGCGGCGGCCTCGGCGGCCCGCTGCTCGTGCTTGAACTGCGCGCCGTAGACCGTGCCGTCGACCACGAACGCCCCGTTGGCCGCGTAGACCATGTCGGGCAGGCCCGGCTCGGGGGTCAGCAGGTGCACCTCGTGGCCGAGACCGACCAGGGTCTCCCGCATCCGGTCCCACTGCTTGACCGCAAGCTGCGAGTCGACCGGAGTGGTCACGTCCATCCACGGGTTGATCGCGTACTCGACCGCGAAGTGCTCGGGCGAGCACATGAGATATGTCCGCTTTCGCGGGACTCGCTGCTGGTTCACGGTGACCAAGGGTAGGTACCCTCGAACTTTGGTAACAGCCGCAACCGTTGCTTCTCAGAGGCGGAACATTGCAGATAGATGCCGTAGACCAGCGGATCATTGCGTTGCTCGTCGCGGACGCCCGCGCCTCGTACGCCGACATCGGTCAGCGGGTGTCGCTCTCCGCTCCGGCGGTCAAACGACGGGTGGACCGGCTGCGGGCGGCCGGCGTGATCCGGGGATTCACCGCCGTCGTCGACCCCGCCGCCGTCGGCTGGACCACCGAGGCGTTCGTCGAGCTGTTCTGCGCCGGGCGGACCACCCCGGCGCAGATCGGGGTGGCCACCCGCCGGCACCCCGAGGTGGTCGGCGCGTACACCGTCTCGGGCGAGGCCGACGCGCTCGTACACCTGCGGGCCGCCGACATCGGGCACCTGGAGGCGGCGCTGGAGCGGCTGCGGGCCGAGCCCTTCGTGACCTCCACCCGGAGCACCATCGTGCTCTCCCGGCTCGTCGAGTCCCCCGGCGTCGGCCCCTCCCCCCGCTGAGCCTCGTCGGCCTCGCGACCCGCGGCCGGCGGAAACCGGGCGTGCGGGCCGGAACCAGGCGTCGGCCGGGCGCGTCGAACCGGCCATGACACGGGGAGCCCACATCTTCGCGGTCGGCACGCTGGCCGCGCTCACGCTGCTCGGCGGGAGCGCCCTCCCGCCGGTGCCAGCCGACCCGCCGGTTCCGGGCCCGCCGACCGCCGCGCCTCGGCTGGTCTCCTACGAATCCTGCGCCGACGCGCTGGCCGGGCTGCGCGCCACCGCCGGCGCGGCCGTCGGCCCGTGGGGATTCGGCGGCGGCCAGCGCATGGCCTTCGATCTCGGCGCCGTGCCCAAGGCCGCGTCCGGCGCGCGGACGCTCTCCGCCCAGGCCGCCACGGAGCACTCCACGACCAACGTCCACGAGCCGGGCGCGGACGAACCGGACCTGGTCAAGACCGACGGGCGACGGATCGTGACCGTCACCGGCGGCACGCTGCGGGTGGTGGACCCGGCCGCCCGGCGGGAGACCGGCCGCCTCGACCTCACCGGTGCAATGCCAGAGCTGCGGTGGGGGCGGCAGACGACCCTGCTGCTGCACGGCGACCGGGCGCTGGTGCTGGCCCAGGTGGGCGCGGGCCGGATGCCTGCGACCCGCGCGATGCCGCTCAGCGACGTACGGCGCAGCGACGTACCGTTCGGCGACGTACCGCGCCTGATCCTGGTCGACCTCGCGGGCGCGCCGCGGGTGCTCGGGACGTACCGGATGGACGGGAGCCTGGTCGACGCCCGGCAGACCGGATCGACCGCGCGGGTGGTCGTCCGCACCCAGCCCCGGCTGATCTTCCCACGCGAAAAGCGGAGCACCGACGCGAGGCGGACCGCTGTCAACCGGGCGGTGATCGCCAGGGCCGGGGTGGAGGCGTGGCTGCCGGCGTACGAGTGGACGGCCGGGGCGGAACGGCACGTCGGCCGGGTCGGCTGCGACCGGGTGAGCCGGCCGCCCGTCTGGTCCGGCACGTCGATGCTGACCGTGCTGAGCTTCGACCTGGCTGGCGACCGGCTCGGTGCCGGCGACCCGGTCAGCGTCGCCGCCGACGCCAGCACCGTCTACGGCACCGGGACCAGCCTCTACCTCGCCGGGCAGCGGCCGGCGTCGGCCCGACCGGGCGCACCACGCGTGGCCTGGCGGGCGGGTGAACAGGTCACCGAGATCCACCAGTTCGACACCCGCTCACCCGGACGGCCGCGCTACGTGGCCGCCGGCACGGTGCCCGGGACGCTCGTCAACCAGTACGCCCTCTCGGAGTGGCAGGGGCACCTGCGGGTCGCCACCACCACCGGCGACACCTGGAGCACCCGCCAGAAGTCGCAGTCCGCCGTGTACGTGCTGCGCCCCGACGGGGAAAGGCTGGTCCGGACGGGCGCGGTCACCGGCCTCGGGCCCGGCGAGCGGATCTACTCCGTACGCTTCCTCGGCGGCTCCGCGTACGTGGTCACGTTCCGGCGGACCGACCCGCTCTACGCGGTCGACCTGACGGATCCGGCCGCGCCCCGGGTCACCGGCGAACTGAAGATCACCGGCTACTCGGCGTACCTGCACCCGCTGCCGGAGGGCCGGCTGCTCGGGGTGGGCCAGGAGGCCGACCGGCGGGGACGGGTGCAGGGGCTCCAGGTCTCCCTGTTCGACGTCCGCGACCCGGCCCGCCCGGCCCGGCTCGACCAGTGGCACGTGCCGAGGGCGTACTCGGCGCTGGAGCACGACACGCACGCCTTCCTGCACCACCCCGGTACGGGGCTGGTCGCCCTGCCGGTCGGCGACGACGTACGGCTGCTGCGGGTGTCCGGGACCGACATCGCCGAGGTCGGCACGGTGTCCCACGCCGACCGGGCGGGCCGGGTCCTCCGGTCGTTGCTGGTCGGGGACGTGCTCTGGACCGTCTCCGCCGCTGGCCTGCGGGCCACCGACCCGGCCACCGCGCGAAGCCTCGACTGGCTCCCCGTGACCTGATCCTCCCTCCCCGGCGGGTGGGGCCCGGTTTCTCGGGGTTTCCGGGCTCCACCCGCCACCAACGCGGGGGAATTCAGAGGTACATGCCGGTGCGGTGTTCGCCCTGGTCCCGCTTGACCGGCTTGTCCCCCTCGCCGAAGAACCGCTTCCCGCCGAACTCGCCGTGCAGGCGGTCGTCCAGCTCGTCGGCGAGCCCGGTCATCACCTGGACCGCGAGCATGAGGTGGGTGGCCTGGAAGTTGCGGCCGAAGACGGGGATGGACGCCCACACGGTGTCGTCGGCGCAGTAGAGCCGGCCGATCGGCATCCGGTTGGTCAGCTCGGAGAGCTTGACGTAGAGCCGCTCGGTCGGCTCGACCTCGGTCAGCACCGGGGAGAAGACGTCCACCAGCGGCGGGTTGTCGCGGACCCGGACGAAGACCATCGCCGAGCCGGCGCGGATGTTGATGTCGCCGTCGGAGTCGACCTGCAACCGGTCCGAGTCCGACTTGAGCATGGTCGAGACGACGGTGCGGACCTTCTCGGCGAGCGCGGCCACGTCCTGCTCGGGCGCCTGGGCGGCGGCGGCCGCCGCGAGCGCCTCGTCCAGGTCGGCTTCCACGTCGCGGTCGGGGCCGAACTCGCTGCGCGCGGTGCCCAGCGGCTCCACCGGCAGCGGCTCGCCCTCGGCGTCGTGGATGAGGTAGACGAGGAAGGCGGGGTGCGGTGCGCCGTAGACGTCGCGCAGCGTCCGGGTGAGCAGGGCCGCCAGTCGGGTCGCCTCGGCGGTGCCGCTGTCCAGCCCGAAGTGCTCGCCGGAGCCCTCCACCACGCCGGGCGGCGACCAGCCGAGCGCGATCATGTCCGCCACGGCGGCCCGGTCCAGCCGGTAGCCCTCCGGCAGCGTGGCGTTGCCGACCGCGCGGGCGGCCAGCCGGCCCTCCTCGCCGACGTCGATGCTGACCGAGTAGACCGCGTCGCCGGTGCCGGAGGCGGTCGGGTCGAGGGTCAGCTCGACGTGCGTGCCCGTGGGCAGCGCCGCCAACCGCTCGGCCAGCGCCCGCGCGAACTCGTGCCAGGCCTGGGTGACCTTGGCCCGCAGGTCGGCCGTGCTGGGCTCGTCGAGCAGGATCGGCTCGTGGTGCGCCGGCAGGGTGCCGGGCGAGTCACCGCCCGGCGCCGAGGGGTGGTCTGCCGTCATGATCGCCTCCGTCCGTCACGGTCACCCTACCCACGGAACCGGGGGGACGAATCAGCCCGACCGCGATCGGACAGCGGAGGTCAGGCGGGTGCCCCGCCCGGGCGTTCGGCGCCCAGCTCGACCGGCCAGGAGGCGGCCAGCGCGCTGAGCCGGGCCGCGGCGCCGGCCGGGTCCGCGCCGCGACCGACCGCCAACCCGAGGAGGTACGCGGTGACGGGCGCGCCCGGCCGCAGCACCTGGTGCGCCACGTCCTTGGCCAGGTCGAGCACGGCCGGCACCGGCACCTGGGCGGGATCCAGGTCGAGCTCGGCACAGGCCGCCGTCACCCAGTCGTCCATGACCGTCATCGCGTCCACTCCTCCGCCCGGCGTACGTCCTCGTCAGTGTCGCAGTCGAACCAGGGCGGCGGGCCGGTGCCCGACCACGCCACCTCGCGCACCCGCAACCCGGCGAGCAACGCCCTGATCGGCGCCCCCGCCAGCGACGCGGCGGACCCGGTGGCGCGCTCGACGGACCCCCCTTGATGCCCCGTGGCGCGCTCGGCGGCACCGCCGGAGTGCCCGGTGGTGCGCTCGGCGGCGAGACGGTCCAGGGCGGCGCGCAGCGGGGCCACCCGCCACACGCCGCAGAGGGTCTGCCGCCGCCCGTCGCCGTCGACGTAGCAGGCGCCGTCGTGACCGGCGTCGAGCTGGTCGAGCAGCCCGCCGACCGCCGCGCGGGTGAGCAGGGGCAGGTCGGCGGCGAGCAGGGCGACCACCGGCGTACCGGGGTCGAGCAGGGCCAGCCCGGCCGCTGCGGCGGCGACAGGGCCACCGCCCACCGGTTCCTCCCGGGTCACCCGCACCCCGGCGGGCACCGGCCCGGGCGGGCCGACCAGGATGCGCGGCGCGGCGTCGGCGACCGCGGTGAGCACCCGGTCCCGCATGGGCCGGCCGCCGACCGTCCGGGCGGGCTTGTCGACGCCCCCCATCCGGCGCGCCGCGCCCCCCGCCAGCACCACCGCCGCGTACGCGTCCACCCGGCCACCGTAGCCGCGCGGCGGACCGGGCGGGGGTGCAGGATGACGGGATGGGACGGGCGACTGACCGGCGCGGCGTGCTCCGCATCGACCTCGACGCGGCGGCCTCGGGCCGCACCTCGGTACGCCGGCAGGACAGCCTGGCCGTGGAGGAGCCGCTGGAGATCCGGGTCGGTGCGGCCGGCCCCGGCCGCCGGCGGCCGCTCGCGGTGACCATGCGTACGCCCGGCGACGATCTCGACCTGGCGATCGGCTTCCTGCTGACCGAGGGGCTGATCCGCTCCGCCGACGACGTGCGCACCGCACAGCTCTGTGCCGGCGCGGAGACTCCCAACACGTACAACGTGGTGGACGTGGTGCTGTCGCCCGGCGTGCCCGAACCGGCCGTCGATCCGGCCCGGAACTTCTACACCACCAGCTCCTGCGGGGTGTGCGGCAAGGCGAGCATCGACGCCGTGCGTACCCGATCGGTCTTCGCGGTGGGCGACGATCCGGTGACCGTGCCGGCGGCGGTCCTGGCCGCGCTGCCGGAGCGGCTGCGCGCGGCGCAGCGCGGCTTCGACCGCACGGGCGGCCTGCACGCGGCGGGCCTGTTCACCGCCGACGGCGACCTGGTGGTGCTGCGCGAGGACGTCGGCCGGCACAACGCCGTCGACAAGGTGGTCGGCTGGGCGGTCCGCGAGCGGCGGCTGCCGCTGGCCGGGCACGTCCTGCTGGTTTCCGGGCGGGCGAGCTTCGAGCTGACCCAGAAGGCGTGGATGGCGGGGGTGCCGCTGCTCGCGGCGGTCTCCGCGCCGAGCACCCTGGCGACGGAGCTGGCCGAGGAGGCCGGGCTGACGTTGGTCGGCTTCCTGCGCGGCAACGCGATGAACGTCTACGCCTGCCCCGAACGGGTCACCACCTGATCCGCCCGCTAGTCGAACAGCCCCAGCCGGAACGCGGCGTCGCGGGCGAGCAGGAAGCCGGCGATGCCGAGGATCCAGCCGAGCATGCTGCCGGAGGTCCGCATGATCCAGGCGTTGAGCCGGGCCAGCACCGGCTCGACCAGCCTCGGCCAGGCCACCCGGGCCGCCAACAGCAGCACCGCCGGCAGGACCATGACCAGGCAGTAGCCGCCCAGCAGCGCCACCACCTCCGCCGCGCCGAGCCCGGAGGTGGTCAGCAAGCCGACCGCGCCGAGGTACGGCAGCATCGTCGCCACCTCCGCGAGCGCGGCGAGCAGCGCCAGCCCGACCAGCCACCGTGCCGAGGAGTCGCCGGCGGTGGCCCGGTCCCGCCAGCGCAGCACGCCCCCGGCCTTCCGGGGTCGTTTGCCGTCGTAGCGGAAGCTGAGCACGAACAGCCCGACCCCGAGGACGAGCTGCGCCCAGAGCACCGGCCGGTTGTCCATGGCCCCGCCGAGCACGTCGGCCAGCCGGCTGCCGCCGAGGGCGAGCAGCAGCCCGACGGCGAAGTAGAAGACGGCGATCGTGCCGAGGTAGCCGAGGATCCGGCGGGCGTTGACCGGCCCGGGGGCGAGCAGCAGCCAGACGGGGATGAAGAGCGTGCCGATGCTCGTGCTGTCGACCAGGGCCAGGCCGGCGAGCGACAGCAGCAGTCCGACGCTCATGCGGTGCGTGCGATGGATGGGGGCACGGAACCATTCTGTACCGGCGGCGATCCTGTCGACTCGCCCCACGGAACGAGCATCCACTACGTCCTCCGGCGGAGACCGCCGTGCCGCACCCACGCCCGCCGTGCCCCATCGGTGCCCCGCCGACGACGGTCAGCGCGGGCGGGCCCAGCCGGTAAAACGGTCGGTCAGGTCGGCCGGCGCCGTGGCCTGCTCCAGCGCGGCGAGCTGCTCGCCCGCCTCGACCTGGAGGGCCGCCAGGTGGATCAGCAGGGCCGCCCGGTCCGTCCGGTACTCGGCGAGCAGCCGCAGCTTCGCCGCCGAACACGGCCAGGCGATCCCGCAGGCCGCGCAGCGCCAGGTGGGCCGGGTGGGCAGGTGGGCGCGGCGTCGGGTCATGCCGTGACCCGCAGGCGGGAGGTCGGCCGGCGGCGGGCCGGCGCCCCGACGGCCGGAGCCGTGGTACGCCAGCGCACCCCCTCGCACCACACGTAGAGCGAGCGCCGGTCCACGGCGTCGCCGCGCGCGCCCAGCTCGTAGACGTCGATCCAGCACCAACCGTGGTACGTGTGCCAGTCGGTCAGGACGCGGATCACGCGCACGAAGATCGGGCGGACGAACTGGGGGCTCGCGGCCCTGGTCAGGTACAGGACGTCGCCCGACTTGATCTGCCGCTTCGGTGGCGGCTGGCGGTCCGGCAAGGTCTTCCCCCCTCGTCCGTCGATGTTGGAGGAGGGGGCCGCCACGGATGCTCGCCCGGCGGCGACCCCCTCGCGGCACGACCGGCGGGCCTCGGGATGCCTCCACCGGCTCGTGCCGTCTACAAAGCACCCTGCCGAGGGTTGCGGGTCGATCACACCGCGTAGCAGTCTGTACTGCGGGCATTCGGGACGTTCGCGTGAGGGGTGGGGATGAACCGGGCGGTACAGGTAGCGATGGCGAAGGCCGGTGAGACTGCGGAGAGCCTGGCAGCTCAAGTCGGCGTCGATCCGAAGACGGCGGCGAGGTGGGTAAGCCAGGGACGAATTCCGCAGACCCGTCACCGTGCCCGGGTCGCCGAAATTCTGAACAAGGACATAGAAGAGCTGTGGCCGGACGCGTTGAAGCGCCGCGAGCCAGCCTGGTTCAGACCGTGGACCGAGATTGAGCGCGAGGCATCAGGGCTGCGATGGTTCGAGTCAGCCGTCCTCCCGGGCCTCCTACAAACCGAGGACTACGCCAGGGCCGTCCTCACCAGCGGACCGCTGATGGCTGACGCGGAAGCCCATGTCGACGCACGGCTACGTCGGCAGGCCGCCGTGCTCGACCGACCACGTCCTCCTCTTCTGGTCTTCGTGATCGATGAGGCTGCGCTTCGGCGGGGCGAGCCTGCGGTCATGCAATCACAGCTTGATCACCTGATCGAGCTTGCTCGGCGTCCGAACGTCATGATCCACGTACTTCCCCTCCGCGCCGGGCTGCATCCCGGCCAGGCCGGACCGTTCATCATCGCCAGCACACCCGATGGCGAGGTCGGCTACCTCGATGACCAAGCCGCCGGCCGCCTCACGAATGACGTTGCTCCGCTCTGGGCGGTCTGGGATACCGTGAGGTCGGTCGCGCTGCCGCGAGACCAGACCATCGACCTGTTGAGAGCGCGATCATGGATGACCTAACCAGCGCGCAGTGGCGCAAGAGCACCCGCAGCAGCTCGAACGGCGGCGCCTGCGTCGAGGTCGCCGACAACCTCCCCGGCGTCGTCGCCGTCCGCGACTCGAAGGACCCGGCCGGCCCGGCGCTCACCTTCTCGCCCGTGGCGTGGCGCGCGTTCGTCGCCGAGTTGACCGAGCGCGTTTGACCCTCCGGGGCGCGCTCTCCGATGCTGCCCGCCTCCTGACCGGCTCCGGGACTACTCGTCCAGGGGATGCCGACGGGCGAAGAGGATGCCGCCGAGCCTGCTCTCGGGCGAGGTGACCACCGTCTCGGCCTCCACCGCGAACCCGGCCGCACGCAGCCAGGCCGCCATCTGTGCCGGCCGGCGGCGGTGGACGTGGACCTTCATGGGATGGCCGCCGTAGCCCTCCGTCTTCAACCGTGACCCGTCGCCGACGTGGAAGCCGAGCAGCAGCGGGCCCCCTGGGCGCAGTACCCGTCGGAAGTGCGCGAAGACCCGGCCGATCTCGTCGTCCGGGATGTGGATGAGCGAGTACCAGGCGATCACGCCCGCGACCGAGGCGTCGGCGAGCGCGAGGTCGGTCATCGAGCCCACCTCGAAGCGCAGGTGGGGATGGTCTCGCCGAGCCACCTCGATCATCCCCGGGGAAAGGTCGATGCCGAAGGTGTCGAGGCCGTGCCGGTGCAGGTGGGCGGTGACGCGTCCGGGCCCGCACCCGATGTCGGCGACCGGGCCTCCGCCGGCGGTCAGCACCAGTTCGGCGAACAACGCCAGGGCCGCCCGCTCGTGGGGCGCGTCAACCAGGAGGTCGCGCACCAGCTCCGCGTAGCTGGCGGCAACGGTGTCGTAGGAGTCCCTGGTGTCCGCCAACCAGCCTGCACCGTTCACGTCCGACACGTTAGGTCTTCCAGGCGACGCTCGGCTTCCCCGGGGGACCGTTGCTTGGCCCGGTACGGCGGGTCAGCTCGCCTGGTTCTGCTGCTCAGCCCATTCGGCGACCCGTCGCGCGCTCTCCTCCTCGGAGAGATCCTCCACCCGGGTCATGACCGACCACCGTACGCCGAAGGGGTCCCTGATGCTGGCGAACCGGTCGCCGGACACGAACGTGGACGGCGCCTCGCGGACGACGGCGCCGGCCGCCTGGGCCCGGGCGACGACCGCGTCCACGTCCGGGCAGTAGAGGCCCATCGAGTAGCAGTCCTGGTCCCCTTCGGGTGCCGCGACGAGGCCGTAGTCGGGCATCGGCTCGCCGAGTTGCAGCAGCCCGTGGCCGAAGTCGAGGACGGCGTGGGCCACGACTCCGCCCATTTCGGTCACGTCGACCACCCGGGCACCGAAGATGTCCCGATAGAAATCGATGGCGCCGCGCGCGTCGGGGATCGCGAGGAAGGGGGTCAGGCTGGTGGCGCCGTGCGGCGTACCGTTCGTGGTGTGCTCACCGTCGACGGCTCGGCTCGTTGCAGTCATGTGACCGATCGTAGGAACGGCGGGCGTGGACCGGCTTGAAGATTCGCGCCAGGCGCCCCAGCCGGGCGCGGCGAGCCCACGGGGTGTCCTCTACCCGGCGCGGCTGCCCACGTTCGACCGGCTCCCGCCACCGGATGCGGTGCGCCAGTGGGTGCGGTGGTTCTGGATCCCGGAGTGGCAGATCCAGCCGGGGCGGTCCTCCCGGCAGCATCTGATCGCCTTCCCCGCCTGCAATCCCGTCGTCGAACCGGGTGCGGTCGGCATCTCCGGGCCGACGACCGGCGGTTCGTACCGTGATCTCACCGGGACCGGCTGGGCCGTCGGTGCCCTGCTGCGGCCGGCAGCCGTACGCCACCTCGTCGCGGACCCGGCGGCCCTGCGGGACCGCTACCAACCCGTGGACCTACCCGTCCTGCACGAGGGGGTGCGCCACGCCATGACCCGCCCGGGCGACCGGCAGACCCGGCACCGCCGGGCCGTCGAGGCATTCGCGGGATGGTTCAGCGACACGATCCCGCCGCCGAACGACGAGGCGCTGCTGGCCAACACGATGGCCGAGGTCATCGACACCGATCCGGCGATCCGGACGGTCGAGGACGCGGCCGTACGCGTGCGCCTGTCCACCCGCTCGTTGCAGCGGCTCGCGGGACGGTACGTCGGGCTGCCGCCGTCGACGATGATCCGTCGGCGTCGGCTACAGGAGGCGGCCGAGCGCCTGCGTACCGACCCGGACACGACCCTGGCCACGGTCGCCGCCGACCTCGGCTACAGCGACCACGCCCACCTCGCCAACGAGTTCCGGTCGGTCCTCGGCCTCTCCCTGAGCAGCTACCGGCAGCGGGTCACGCGCGCTGACGGCACGTCATAGGTTCCTCCGCTCGTCCAACTGTCCTCGCCCCCATTGCAGGTTGGGGCCGAATTTCGCCATGAAGCGACGAAGTGCCGGCCGGCGCAGTTGTGGCCGCTGGGCGTCGCGGGTCAAGGCGTCGTCGACGACTCGACGAGTTCCGCCTGGTTCGCCGCGGCCCACTGGGCCAGTTGCGCGAGTGGGCCGTCGGCGAACGACTCGCCCAGGGGCGACAGCTGATACACGGCGCCGCGACCTTCCGGCGCTCGCCCGTCGTCGCCCTGTCGGACGACCAGTCCCCGCGCTCGGAGGCGCTGTAGCGCCTGCGTCAGCACCTTGTCGCTGACGCCTGCGATCCGTCGCAACAGGTCGTTGCGTCTCGTCGGTCCGGCGCGCAGCGCCGACAGCACCACCGGATCCCACGTGTGGTTGATGAGTTCGACTGCCGCGCGGACGTGACAGTCCGACACGAATGTCTGGCAGGTGCCGTCGATCATCCCTCCAGTGTCCGCAAAGTCTCCTACCAGGCAGTAGGAACCGGCCTCCTAGCGTTTCTCGGGTCTTCCCACAGATGAAGGAGATCGCGGTGAACGTAGGAATCCTGGGAACGGGCACCCTCGCCACGACGCTTGGCCGGGCCTGGGCGGGAACCGGCCATGCGGTCGTGGTGACGGGGCGCAATCCGGAGAACGCCAACCGGGCCGCCAGCCAGATCGGCGGCGGAGCCCAGGCTGTCGCACCCGCCGACTTCGCAGCACGCGTCGAGGTGGTCGTGGTCGCGGTCGCCTGGGAGGGCCTGGAGGAGGCAATCTCTCTCGTCGGTGGTGCCGATGGCTCCTTGAGCGGCACGACGGTGATCGACTGCACCAACGCCGTCGACTACGCCACCGGTCGGCTGAAGCCGACGTCGGGCTCGGCGGCGGAGCTTGTCGCTCGCGTGGCGCGGGGCGCTCACGTGGTGAAGGCACTCCACCTGTTCGCCGGAGCGTCCTGGCCCTACGCGGGACCGCGCGACTCGGCCCCGGTCGTGGCGATCTGCGGCGACCAGCCCGAGGCGCTCGCACGCGTCGGCACGCTGATCGAGGATCTCGGCGCGCGGGCTGCGGTGGTCGGTGGGCTGGCCAGTGCCCGCCAGTTGGAGGAGGTTGCGGGGTTCGTCATGCGTGTCGTGGGGGCAGGGTGGAACCCCAGGCTCGCCGTTCCGGACGTGGACCCGGCGTTGCTGAACGCGGGATCGGCCACGGCCAACTGACCGACCGGGCCACTCCTACAGAAGCAGCCGGCCTCAGACCAGCGGCTGCCGGTAGCGGCGGGACAGCGGTAACAGGTCCGGTTCGCCGAACTTCTCCACCAGCGCCGCGAACCGGGCCACCTTGTCCTCGCCGAACCGCCGCACGCCGGCGGCGTAGGACGCCGTGGTCACGAACGTGGGCGGTGTCGTCTTGCTGTGGAACTTGTCCGCGTACATGACGAGCTGCTCCTCCACGGTGTCGGCCGTGTAGTCGTCCACCGGTAGTGGCAGGCGCTGCCGCAGCACGTCCTCACGGGTGAGCCCGACCCCGGTGTGGTGGGAGCAGAATCTGCCGACCAGGTCAGGGAATCCGAGATCGCGTAGCAGCGCGTGGCCGAGCATCCCGTGGCGGATGTAGTTCTCCTGATCGAGTCGCCCCGTCGCGTCGTAGAGGCGGTAGACGCCGATGTCGTGCAGGAGGCATCCCGCACGCACCAGGGCGACGTCCAAGGCCGCGCGGTGCCTGTCGAGCAGCTGCTCCGCCACGGCACAGACGATCTGGCAGTGGGTGTAGACGAGCAGGAAGGCTTCCTCCGTCGGCGCGTACCGTTCGTGCAGCGCCCGGATCTGCTCGTCGGTCGGGACGGCTGTCGTCTGGTCGATCGTCACGTGCCTACACCTGCTTCGAGGCCTCTCCAACGGATCTGGGACGTGCGACCACCCCACCAGATCCGGCCGACACCCGCCACCCGGGGACGCCCCGCACCGGCCCGGCGCTGACGGATCATCGGGGGCCGCTCCGCCTGCGCCTGCGGCGCAGCACGCCGGGCGCTCCCACCGCCGGCCAGCCGTCCAGTCGGGACGGTGGCACGCCCCGGCGCAGCAGGTCGTCGAGGAGCAGCGCCATCGAGTGACCGGGGTGCTCGGCCAGGGCCCGTTCCAGGGCCACCGCCGCCAGCGCCCCCTGCCCCGCCCGCCACGCCGCGAACGCCAGCAGCGCGGCCGGCGCGGCGATCAGCTCCGGCTCGGCCCGGCGCAGCACGTCGGTCCAGAGCGCGATGTCCGCGTCCCGCCCGTCGGTGCGCTCCCAGGCGTGGTCCCGCACGGGCACGCGGGTCAGCAGCACGCTCAGCCAGGCCACCTCGTCGTCGGTGAGCCGCTGCCCCCGCCGGTGCCGGCGTAGCGCGGTGCGTACGGCCGCCGCCCCCGCCGAGCGGACCGCCCGCCCGCCGAGCGGGTCGCTCGCGGGTGCCCGGTCGAGCAGGGCCGCCAGGCGTCGCTCGGCGCGGGCGGTGGCCCGGCGTACGGCTGAACGGGCTGGCCCGGTCACCGGGGCGACCTGCGCGACGAGGGCGGCCCGGTCGGGCAGGGCGACCTGGCCGGCGAAGACGGCCGCCGCGCTGACCTCGCTGGCAGCGACGTCGTAGGGGGTGCCGTCGGGTGGGCAGCAGGTTGGCTCGGTGCAGAGGTACGACCAGTAGCGGCCGTCGGTGACGCGCAGGGCGTCGAGCACGGACAGCCCGGCGGCGGTCAGCGCGGCGCGCACGGCGTCGACCGCCGGAGTGACCAGCGGCGCCGGGCCGTAGCCCAGGACCGTGGCGGTCTCGGCGTGCTGCTGGGCGACGACCCCGGCGAGGTGGCCGGCGGGGTCGCGCGGGTCGGCGAGGTCGGGCAGGTCGGCGCGGGCGGCGAAGGTGATCCGGCGGCCCCGCATCGCCACGACGACGACGCTGTCGGCCGGGTGGAAGCCGAGCAGGTAGGGCACGGCGGCGATGAGGTCGGCGGGGGAACGGACGGCGAGCCGGGGGCGGTCGGTCGGGGTCATGGCTGGCAGCCTGCGGCCCGGGCGGGCGGCCGGCGGGGCCCTGTGGACGACACGCCGCCCATCCACAGACACGGAGAGTATTTACGCAGCTCAAGCCAATCCCCGACCGCTGACGCCACCCCTCCAACGGGCACCGCCCGAACCACCTCCGGCGATCTTGGCGCGAAAGGGCCCCCGAGGGGCCGAAGCCTGCCAAGATTCACCACCGCCCGTCCCCGGCAGGCCGGACGGCCGGCGGGATCGGACGACAGGCCGTTTCCGGCGGGACGGGACGCCGTCAGAGGGCTACCTTGCCGTCATGGATCTGGCGTACCTGCGGGCGCACCCGGAGCACCTGCCGACCTTCCTGACCCACCAGCGGATCCGGGAGACACCGGTCGCCGGCGGCGACATCTGCGCCGCGTCGAGGCTGACGCTGGACGACGGGCACTCCGTCTTCGCCAAGACCTGGCCGGAGACCGCCGGCAGGCCCGTGCCGGAGGGCTTCTTCGTCGCCGAGGCGGCCGGCCTGCGCTGGCTGCGCGAGGCCGGGACGGTCGCCGTACCGGAGGTGGTCGCGGCGCTGCCCGGGCTGCTCGCGCTGGAGTGGGTCGACCCCGGCGAGCCGACGCCCGGGGCAGCCGAGCGGTTCGGCCGGGAACTGGCCGGGCTGCACCGCGCCGGGGCGTCGGCCTTCGGCGCCGGGTGGCACGGCTTCATCGGGGCGCTGCCGGCGGACAACACCCCCGACGACGGCCCCTGGTCGGGCTGGTTCGCCCGGGCCCGGCTCGCACCGTACCTGCGTATGTCGGTCGACGGCGGCGCGCTCACCGGCGCCGAGGCCGGCCTGGTCGAGCAGGTCGTCGAGCGGATCGGCGAGTTCGGCGGGGACGAGCCGCCGGCGCGGATCCACGGGGACCTCTGGCCGGGCAACGCGCTCTGGGGCGCGGACGAGCGGGTCTGGCTGGTCGACCCGGCGGCGCACGGCGGGCACCGCGAGACCGACCTGGCGCAGCTGGCGCTCTTCGGCGGCGCGCCGCACCTGGACCGGATCCTCGCCGCGTACGCGGAGGAGTGGCCGCTGGCCGACGGGTGGCGGGAGCGGGTGCCGCTGCACCAGCTCCATTTGATGCTGGTGCACGCCGCCCTGTTCGGCGGCGCGTACCGCGATGCGGTCGCCCGCACCGCCCGGTCGGCCCTGGCCGGGCTCGGGCGCGCTACGGTCGACAGGTGACCGCCGCCCCGCCGACCGACGGCGTCCTCGCCGACCGGTACGGCCGCGTCGCCCGGGACCTGCGGGTCTCCCTGACCGACAAGTGCAATCTGCGCTGCACCTACTGCATGCCGGCCGAGGGGTTGGCCTGGCTGCCCGGCCCGCAACTGCTCGGCGACGACGAGATCGTCCGGCTGGTCGGGGTGGCGGTACGCCTGCTCGGCGTGACCGAGGTGCGGTTCACCGGCGGTGAGCCGCTGATCCGGCCCGGCCTGGTCGACATCGTGACCGCCGTGGCGGCGCTGGAGCCGCGCCCCCGGATCTCGCTGACCACCAACGGCATCGGGCTGGACCGGCTCGCCCCCGCGCTGCGCGCCGCCGGGCTGGACCGGGTGAACGTGTCGCTGGACACGCTGGATCCGCAGCGGTTCGCCCGGCTGACCCGGCGTCCACGCCTGGCCGACGTGCTGGCCGGGCTGGCCGGGGCCGCCGCCGCCGGGCTCACCCCCGTCAAGATCAACTCGGTGCTGATGCGCGGCGTCAACGACGACGAGGCGCCACAGTTGCTCCGCTTCGCCATCGCCCACGGCTACGAGCTGCGCTTCATCGAGCAGATGCCGCTCGACGCCCAGCACGGCTGGGACCGGGACACGATGGTCACCGCCGAAGGGATCCTGGCCTCCCTGCGCGGGGAGTTCGACCTGACCCCCGATCCGGCGGAGCGCGGCGCGGCGCCGGCCGAGACCTGGCTGGTCGACGGCGGCCCCGCCCGGGTCGGCGTGATCGCCAGCGTCACCCGGCCGTTCTGCGGCGACTGCGACCGCACCCGACTCACCGCCGACGGGCAGGTGCGCGCCTGCCTCTTCGCCACCGAGGAGTCCGACCTGCGCGGCGCCCTGCGGGCCGGGGCGAACGACGACGAACTGGCCCGGCGCTGGCGGGTCGCGACGTGGGGCAAGCGGGCCGGGCACGGCATCGACGACCCGACCTTCCTCCAGCCCGCCCGGCCGATGTCCGCGATCGGAGGCTGACCGTGACGGAACCGACGCGCCCGGATCGCACCGGGCCGCCGGCCCAGGCCCGGCCGGCGCCCGCCGCGCCGCCGGTCGGGGCGGCCGACGCCGGGGCGCCGCTGACCGTGCGCTACTTCGCCGGGGCGCGGGCCGCCGCCGGCCGGACCGAGGAGACCGCATCCGCCGGGCGGTCCCTGGACGAACTCCTCGTGGAGCTGACCGACCGGCACGGTGAGCCGCTGGCCGCCGTCCTGAAGGTGGCGAGTTTCCTGGTCGACGGCGTGACCTGTCATGATCGGCGGGCACCGCTTCCGGCCGGGGCCACGATCGACGTCCTGCCGCCCTTCGCGGGCGGCTGAGGGAGGCGCACACATGCTGGCGGCACTGGCGTTCGTCGCCACCATGGCACTGATCACCGGCCTGATCCACCTCTACCTGTGGAAGCGCCTGGTGCGGGACACCACCGCCCCGGGGCGCTGGCGGCGGGTCGGCGGGATCACCGCCCTGGTGCTCGCGCTGCTCGTACCGGCGACGATGGCCGGCACCCAGGCGGGCCTCTACTGGCTCGCGTGGCCGGGCTACCTCTGGCTCGCCGTCATGTTCTACCTGCTGGTCCTGCTCGTGGCGCTGGAAGTGCCGATGGCGGTGACCAAGCTCGTGCTGCGTCGCCGGGTCGCCGCCGCGGAGCCCACCGCCGCCGCGCCCGAGCCCGCCATGGTGGGCGCGGCGGGCCCGGCCGACCCGCCGGCCGCCGACGCCGTCGCACAGCCCGACCACGACCCGGCCCGCCGGCTGCTGCTCGCCCGTGGGGCGGCGATCTTCGCCGGGCTCACCGCCACCGGCCTCACCGGGTACGGCATCCGCACCGCCCTCGGCCCGCCGCAGCTCGACCGGGTGCAGATCCCGCTGGCCAAGCTCCCCCGGAGCATGGACGGCCTGCGGATCGCCACGGTCTCCGACATCCACCTCGGTCCGCTGCGCGGGCGGGCGCACACCGAGCGGATCGTCGCCGCCATCAACCGCCTGGACGCCGACATCGTCGCCGTCGTCGGCGACCTGGTCGACGGCTCGGTCGCCGAGCTGGGCGAGGCGGCCGAGCCGCTGCGCGGCCTGCGCTCCCGGCACGGCAGCTACTTCGTCACCGGCAACCACGAGTACTACTCCGGGGTCGAGGAGTGGGTCCAGGAGCTGGACCGCCTCGGCCTGCGGGTCATGCAGAACGAGCGGACGGAAATCCAGGCCCGGGGCGGCGTGCTCGACCTGGCCGGGGTGAACGACGTCACCGCCGCCGGCACCGGGCTGGCCGCCCCGGCGGACTACGCGGCGGCGCTCGGGGGCCGCGACCCGAACCGCCCGGTGGTGCTGCTCGCCCACCAGCCGGTCGCCGCGGTGGAGGCGGCTAAGTTCGGCGTCGACCTCCAGCTCTCCGGGCACACCCACGGCGGCCAGATGGTCCCGTTCAACCTGCTGGTCAAGCTCCAGCAGCCGGTGGTCTCCGGCCTCGGCGAGGTCGACGGCACCCAGGTCTACGTCACCAACGGCGCCGGCTTCTGGGGCCCGCCGGTCCGCGTCGGCGCCGAGCCGCAGATCACCCTGGTGGAGCTGCGCTCCCGCTGACCCATAGCGCGGGGCGACGGCGTTGTCCAGCACCGGATGCTCAGGTCACGGGTGTGCGTGGCGACGGGTGGGTAATGGCGCGGGCGTGACAGGATGCGGCGTGCCTCCGTTCAGTCCCGCACCCCCCGGCGGCCCTTCGCCGTTCGTCGCGGATCTGCACATCCACTCGAAGTACTCGCGCGCGTGCAGCCGCGACCTCACCCTGCCCAACCTCGGCTGGTGGGCGCGGCGCAAGGGCATCGGGGTGCTCGGCACCGGCGACTTCACCCACCCCGCCTGGTACGACCACCTCCGCGAGACGCTGCACCCGGCCGAGCCCGGCCTGCACCGGCTCAGCCCGGAGGCGGAGCGGGACATCGCCCGCCGGCTGCCGCCCCGGCTGGCGAGCGAGGCGGAGGCGGACCCGGTCCGGTTCATGCTCAGCGTGGAGATCTCCACGATCTACAAGCGGGACGACCGCACCCGCAAGGTGCACCACCTGATCTACCTGCCCGACCTGGACGCGGTGGCCCGGTTCAACACCGCGCTCGGGCGGATCGGCAACCTCGGCTCGGACGGCCGGCCCATCCTCGGCCTGGACTCCCGGGACCTGCTGGAGATCACCCTGGAGGCCAGCGCCGACGGCTACCTCGTGCCGGCGCACATCTGGACCCCGTGGTTCTCCGCGCTGGGCTCGAAGTCGGGCTTCGACGCGATCGCCGACTGCTACGCCGACCTCGCCGAGCACATCTTCGCCGTCGAGACCGGCCTCTCCTCCGACCCCGAGATGAACTGGCGCGTCGGCAGCCTGGACCGCTACCGGCTGGTGTCCAACTCGGACGCGCACTCGCCGCCGGCGCTGGCCCGGGAGGCCACCGTCTTCGCCACCGCCCGGGACTACTTCGGCATCCGGGACGCCCTGCGCACCGGCGACGGGCTCGCCGGGACCATCGAGTTCTTCCCGGAGGAGGGCAAGTACCACGCGGACGGGCACCGGCTCTGCGGGGTCAACTGGTCGCCCGAGAAGACCCGGGCCGCCGGTGGCCGCTGCCCCGAGTGCGGCAAGCCCCTGACCGTCGGCGTGCTCAGCCGGGTCGAAGAGCTGGCCGACCGGCCGTCGGGGCACCGCCCCGCGCACGCCCGCGACGTCACCCACCTGGTGCCGCTGGCCGAGGTGCTCGGCGAGATCAACAAGGTGGGCGCCCGGTCCAAGAGGGTCGAGGGGAAGCTCCACGAGCTGATCGCCGCCCTCGGCCCGGAGCTGGAGATCCTCACCACCACGCCGCTCGACGAGATCGGCCGGGCCGGCGGGGAACTGCTCGCCGAGGGCATCGGCCGGCTGCGCCGGGGCGACGTGCGCCGGGTCCCCGGCTACGACGGCGAGTACGGCGTCATCACCCTCTTCGACCCGGCCGAGCTGGGCGGCGCCGCCGGTGGGGCCCAGGAGACCCTCTTCGACGTACCCGTGCCGGCGCAGCGCACCCCCGCGGAGCCGGCGCCGAAGCCCCGGGCCAAGCGCCCGGCGGCGGCCAAGGCCGAGCCGAAGCGCAAGGCCGCGCCGCCCGCGCCGCCGCCCCCGATCGCGCCGACGCCCTCGCCGCACGAACCGTTCGAGCCGATGCTCGCCGGGATGGAGGAGGTCGGCACCGGCCTGCTGGACCGCCTGGACGCCATGCAGCGGGTGGCCGCCTCCGCGCCGGGCGGTCCGCTGCTCATCGTGGCCGGGCCGGGCACCGGCAAGACCCGGACGCTGACCCACCGGATCGCCTACCTCTGCGCGGAGCTGAACGTCTTCCCGGAGCAGTGCCTCGCGATCACGTTCACCCGGCGGGCGGCCGAGGAGCTGCGGCACCGCCTCGACG
Source organism: Micromonospora sp. NPDC023644 (assembly GCF_040640115.1). Taxonomy (NCBI): domain Bacteria; kingdom Bacillati; phylum Actinomycetota; class Actinomycetes; order Micromonosporales; family Micromonosporaceae; genus Micromonospora; species Micromonospora sp. NPDC023644. The sequence goes on from NZ_JBFABA010000003.1 coordinate 29,464, forward strand.
GCCTGCTCGGGCCGGTCGCCGAGGACGTCACGGTCGGCACCTTCCACTCGCTGGGGCTGACCATCCTCCGGGAGAACGCCGACGCCGTCGGCCTGCCGGCGGACTTCCGGATCGCCGACGACGCCCAGCGGGCGGAGGCCCGCGCCGAGGCCGGCGACGACGAGGCCGGCTACGCGGCGCTGCTGCGCAAGCATGACCTGGTGGACCTGGACGAGCTGCTGACCCTGCCGGTCGCGCTGCTGAAGGCCGACCGGAAGCTGGTGCAGCGGTACCGGGAGCGCTGGCGGTGGATCTTCGTCGACGAGTACCAGGACGTCGACGAGGTGCAGTACGAGCTGCTGCGCCTGCTCAGCCCCGCCGACGGCAACCTCTGCGCGATCGGCGACCCGGACCAGGCCATCTACTCCTTCCGGGGCGCCGACGTGGGCTACTTCCTGCGCTTCTCGCAGGACTTCACCGACGCCCGGCTGGTCCGGCTGAACCGCAACTACCGCTCCTCGGCGCCCATCCTGGCCGCCGCCGTGCAGGCCATCGCGCCGTCGTCGCTGGTGCGCGGGCGCCGGCTCGACCCGGCCCGGCTCGACCTGGAGGCCCCGCTGGTGGGGCGCTACCCGGCGGCCTCCGTCGCCGACGAGGCCGAGTTCGTCGTACGCACCGTCGACGAGCTCGTCGGCGGTCTCTCCCACCGGTCGCTCGACTCGGGGCGGATCGACGGCCGGTCGACCTCGCTCTCCTTCTCCGACATCGCGGTGCTCTACCGCACCGACGCGCAGGCCGCGCCGATCGTGGACGCGCTGGCCCGGGCGAACATCCCGGTGCAGAAGCGCTCGCACGACCGGCTGCGGGACCGGCCCGGCGTGGCCGCCATCGCCCGCGAGCTGCGCCACGCCGACGGGCTCGACGGCTCGCTGGCCGCCCGGGTGCGGCTGGCCGGACAGGTGCTGGCGGAGCGCTTCGCCGTGCCGACGCTGGACGGTGCCGGCGCGGTCCGCCCGGAGGACGTCCGCTCGGCCGTCGACCTGCTCACCCCGCTCGCCCGCCGCTGCGGCGACGACCTGCCGCTGTTCCTGTCCCAGCTCGCCACCGGGGCGGAGGTCGACGCGCTCGACCCACGCGCCGAGGCGGTCACCCTGCTCACCCTGCACGCCGCCAAGGGGCTGGAGTTCCCGGTGGTCTTCCTGGTCGGCGCCGAGGACGGGCTGCTCCCGCTGCGCTGGCCCGGCAGCACGCCCGACGAGGACGCGATCGCCGAGGAGCGGCGGCTCTTCTTCGTCGGGCTGACCCGGGCCCAGGACCGGCTGTACGTCACCCACGCCGCCCGCCGCAGCCGGCACGGCACGGAACGCGAGTGCGCCCCGTCGCCGTTCCTCGACGCCATCGACCCGGGCCTCTTCGAGCGCTTCGGCGAGGCCGAGCCCCGCCGCCCCCGCGAACGCCAGCTCCGTCTCATCTGACCGACCCCGTCGGCGCGTGGTCAGGGGGTCAGGGCGGCCAGCCAGGCGCCGGTGAGGAGGGCCGGGCCCAACGGGAGCGGGGTGTCGCGGCGCACCCTGCCGGCGACCAGCAGGACGAGCACCAGCACGCCGTGGAGCACGTGCGGCAGGAGCAGCCCCAGCGCCAGGGACGAGCCGCCGAGCCAGCCGAGCGGCAGGCCCAGGACGGCGGCGAGCTTCACGTCGCCGAAGCCCAGCCGGGAGCCGGGCAGCAACGCCAGCAACACGTGGCAGGCGAAGCAGAGCGCGGCCCCGGCCACCGCGCCGAGCAGGCGCCCGGGGGTCCCGGACGTCAGCGCCGCGCCGGTCAGGCCGACGGCGGCGACCAGCGCGGCGGCGCCGACCAGCGGGTCGGGCAGCCGCAGGCAGGCCAGGTCGACCAGGGCGAGCACCAGCCCGACGGCGGCCAGCAGGAGGAGAACCGGCAGGACGGCGTCGGCCCCCCGGGCCGCCGCGAGCCCGGCGAAGACGACCGCACCCGCCGCGACCGGGGCGCTCGGCGGGTGCGGCGCGACCGGGGCGGCCGGGGTGGTGAAGTGGCGGGCGGCCCGCGGGGCGACGAGGCCGGTCAGGGCGCCGAGCAGCGCCACGCCTGCCAGCAGCCCGGTCGACACCGGGCGGACGCTACCGGCGCGACGGCTCCGGCGCGGTCCCCCGGGCGGGACGTCGCGGTCTCTCGGTGCTCACCACGAGGGCCACCCCGGCCACGATGACCGCGCCGCCGAGCAGCACCTGTGCGGTGATCGACTCGGCGGCGAACAAAAGCGCCGAGCGCCAACGCCACCACCGGATTGCAGCCGTACGGCCCGTGCCGGTCCGGGTACCCGCGTCGGCGGGCGGTGGTGCACTCGGTGGAGGTGGGCTCGTCGGTGGACACGCTACGGTGGCGTGGGCGTCGGCGTCCCTCGTTGGTGGCCGGCCTCTCACCACTCGCGCGGGAGGCGTGCATGGCGAACTACGGAGCACCGGGTCGAGGGGACCCGGACCCGTGGCAGGGGCGGCGCCCCGAGGAGTCGTACGGTCCGTCGGCCGGGCGGGGCGGCTGGGAGGACCCGTACGGCTCGACCCCACCGGAGTACGGCGCGCAGCCGTACGCTTTCCGGGACATCGGCACCCCCGTCTCCTCCCCGTACGCGGGAGGTCCCGCCCCGCCACCGCGGCGGCGTCGGCGCGGGCGGGCGGCCTTGCTGGTCGCGGTGCTGGCCACGGTGGCGTTGCTCGTCCTGGCCGGCGGGGCCGCGGTGCTCCACCTGATCGACCAGGACGACGAGACGCCCGTCGCCACGCCGAGCGAGCCCGCGCCCGCGGCGAGGACCGACCCGCCGGCCACCCCCGCGAGCGCGACTGTCGCCGCGCCGACCACCCCCGCCCCCGAGTCCTCGGCCGACCCGCGCTTCGTCAAGGCCGGCCAGTGCGTCCGCAACGACGGTCCGGCCGGCGGCAAACCCAAGCTGCTGATCAGCGACTGCGCCCCGCAGACGTACGAGGTGCTGCGCCGGATCGACGGGCCGACCAGCGGCGAGAAGGACGCCGCGGCGAAGTGCGCCAAGGTTGACGGCTACACCAACTGGTACTTCTTCGACAGCGAGCTGGACACCCTCGACTTCGTGCTCTGCCTGAAGCAGCGCTGAGCCACCGCACCCCTGAGGAAGAGATGACGACCTACGGATCACCCGCACAGCCGGACGACCCCTACCAGCGCCCGCCCGGCACCCCGGGCGGCCCGCCTCCCATCGACCCGACACTGCCGGAGTGGGGGCAGCCGCCGGCCGCCGCGCAGTGGGGCCAGCCGCAGCCCGGGGGTGAACCGCAGTGGGGCCAGCAGCCGTACGGGGGTGAACCGCCGGCCACCCCGCAGTGGGGTCAGCCGGACCCGGCGTGGAACCAGCCCGCGCAGCCGCCGACCCCGGACCCCGGCTACCCCCCGCCGCCGTCCTCCGGGGCTGGCTATCCGCCGCCGTCCTCCGGGGCCGGGTACCCGCCCCCGCCCGGGGTCCAGCCGCCGGCGGACCAGGGGGGCTACCCGCCGGCCGGGCCGTATCCACCGGCCGGTCCGGCGCCCGCGCCCGGCAACCAGTGGGGCGCCCCGGCACCGGTGCCCGGCGGGTACGCGATGCCGCCGGCCGCTCCGCCAGCGAAGAGCGGTGGCAAGGTCGCGCTGATCATCGGCCTGGTCGTGGTGCTCCTGCTCTGCCCGTGCCTCGGTCTCGCCGGCTGGGCGTTCTCGCAGGCCGGCGAGGACGAGGATCCGATCGCGACTCCGACGATGAGCGCTCCCGCCGACCCGACGGGCCAGCCGACGAACGAGCCGACGGACGAGCCCAGCGCGGCGCCGACCACCGCCAAGCCGAGCCCCAGCCGGAAGGTGTTCGCGAAGGGCGACTGCGTGGTCAACGACGGGACGGCCACGGACGCCGAACTGCGAAAGGTGCCCTGCGGCCCCAACACGTACGAGGTGCTGCTGCGGATCCCGGGCACGACGGACGGTGACCGGTGCAAGACCCGGGCCCCGGAGGCGACCGCCAACTACGTGCACGACAACTCGCTGGACTTCCTCGACTACGTGCTCTGCCTGAAGAAGCGCTGATTACCAAAACTAGGGCTGTCTAGCGTGGACGCTAGACAGCCCTAGTTTCGTGTCGAGACGATCCCGATGACCCGACACGCCGGTTGCCCCATCTACGGATGTCTAGTCCCCCAGCTAGACGGCCCGATACTGTGCGATGCGTGGATCCGGTCCGCAACCCGTACGCCCCGGGCGCCGGCCAGCGTCCCCCCGAGCTCGCCGGGCGGGGGCGCGAGCTGGACGTCTTCGACGTCGTGCTGGAGCGCATCGCGCGGGGCCGGCCGGAACGAAGCCTGATGCTCACCGGCCTGCGCGGGGTCGGCAAGACGGTGCTGCTCAACACCCTCCGCTCCCAGGCGATCAACCACCTCTGGGGCAGCGGCAAGATCGAGGCACGGCCGGACCAGTCGCTGCGCCGCCCGATCGCCGCCGCGCTGCACATGGCCGTCCGCGAGCTGGCGCCCCGGCACCGCGCCCCCGACCGGATCGACGCCTTCCTCGGCGTGCTCAAGGCGTTCGCCCAGCGGACCGCGCCGACCGGTCGCGGCACCACCGCCCCGAAGCTGCGCGACCGGTGGCAGCCCGGCATCGACGTGCCCGCCGCCAGCGGCCGCGCCGACTCCGGCGACATCGAGATCGACCTGGTCGAGCTGCTCACCGACGCCGCGGCGGTGGCCGCCGACGTCGGCACCGGCATCGCGGTCTTCATCGACGAGATGCAGGACCTCGGCCCGGAGGACGTCTCCGCGCTCTGCGCCGCCTGCCACGAGCTGTCCCAGCTCGGCGCGCCGCTGATCGTGGTCGGCGCCGGGCTGCCGCACCTGCCGGCCGTGCTCAGCGCCGCCAAGTCGTACTCCGAGCGGCTCTTCCGCTACCAGCGCATCGACCGGCTCGACCGGATCGCCGCCGACCAGGCGCTCTGCGCGCCGGCCGAGCGCGAGGAGGTGGAGTACGAGCAGAAGGCCCTCGACCTGCTCTACGAGAAGTCCGGCGGCTACCCGTACTTCGTCCAGGCGTACGGGAAGGCGACCTGGGACCATGCGCCCCGCTCGCCGATCACCGCCGCCGACGTGCGGGTCGCCGCGCCCGAGGCCGAGGCGGAGCTGGCCGTGGGCTTCTTCGGCTCCCGCTTCGAACGGGCCACCCCGGCCGAACGCGAGTACATGCGGGCCATGGCGACGCTGTCCCTGGTGGAGGGCGAGGTCGACGGCGGGGGCCGCGACGACATGGACGCCGCCGTGCCGACGGCGGAGATCGCCCGGGCCCTGGGCCGCAAGCCGGCCAGCCTCTCCCCGGCCCGGGACGCGCTGATCAAGAAGGGCCTGATCTACTCCGGCGAGCGCGGCACGGTCGCCTTCACCGTCCCCCACTTCGGCCGCTACCTGCGTACCCAGCCGGCCTGACCGGTCGGGGCGACCGGCGCGGCGTGCCGCCACGCCCGGCCCGGCGCGGCCGTCAGACCTTCGCGGGCGTCAGACCTTGGACCAGGGCGGCGGGAACAGCACCTCGCCGCGCGGCGGCGGCCCCTCGCCGCTCGTGGCCGGCGGCAGCACCAGCGCCTGCCAGGGGTCGCCGAGGCCCGACCAGGGGCTGGTCAGGCCCATCCGGTCGGCCCGGCCGAAGCCGAACCGGTGGTAGTAGGCGGGGTCGCCGAGCACCACCACCAGCCGCTCACCCAGCTCGGTGGCCGCCTCGAGGGCCGCCTGCACCACCGCCGTGCCGAGCCCGAGCCGCCGCCGGTGCGGCGCGACCGCCACCGGGCCGAGCGCCAGCGCCGGCGCGGTGTGGTCGTCGGACTTCACCCGGACCCGGGTGAGCAGGGCGTAGCCGACGACCTCGCCGCCGTACTCGGCGACCATCGCCAGCTCCGGCACCCAGGCGTCGGTGTCGCGCAACTCCTCGACCAGCCGCACCTCGGGCGGCGTGGACACCTCGGGGCGGGCGAACGCGGCGGCCAGCACCCGCCGGACCGCGCCGGTGTCGGCCGGGTCCTCGGGTCGCAACCGCAGCGTCGTCACGCGGGGCACGTTACCCCTCACAGCCGGTCCATCAGCGACGGTCGCTCGAATCGGCGTGGCGCGACGTCCACGCCGGCCGATCCGGATCGGCGGTTGCGGGGGTAGTCGGGCCGGCGACGGGGTATGACTGACCCATGAAACCCGTACGCTCCCTCGCCCGCGCCATGTTGAGCGGCATCTTCGTGGTCAGCGGGTTCCACAACCTCCGGAACCCCGGGCGGCTGGTCGCGGCCGCGAAGCCCGTGACGGACCGGGTGACCCCGCTGCTGGAAAGGGCCGATCCGCGCATCCCCACGGACACCGAGACGCTGATCCGGGTCAACGCGGCGGTGCAGGTCGGTGCCGGGCTGATGCTCGCCAGGGGCCGCTTCGCCCGGCCGGCGGCGCTGGTCCTCGCCGGCACGCTGGTCCCGGTGACCCTCGCCGGGCATCCCTTCTGGAACAACGACGACCCGGCGGCACGGAACAACAACCAGATCCACTTCCTGAAGAACCTCGGCCTCCTGGGCGGGCTACTGCTCGCCGCCGCGGACACCGGCGGCGAGCCCGGGCTGCGGTGGCGGGCCGGTCACCGGATCGGCCACTCCCGACGTTCCGTACAGCGAGCCGTCCGTACCGCCCGCAGGGAGGCCCGGATCGCCGTACGATCAGCAGCGACGGCCCGACGACTGCCTGGCTGACCTGCGTCGACACCTCCTCCCGGCCGGCCCCTCACCTGCCAACACCGCGAATCACCTGAACCACCCGACAGGCGTTAACGCGGTGGAAATGTCAAAAACATGTGTGGGATCGGACACGGTCGCATAACGCGGGAGGCATTAACGTGAGGCGCCGTTCTAGGCTCCGTGCAGGACCTGGACGGGTAGGACGACCTTGGTACGGGGGTGGCCACGCCATGCCGGCGACCGTCGGAAGACGGGTGGACCGCCTCGCCCCAGTCCGTCGCGTAACGCGTGGGATCGATCGTAGGACAGTCGTACGGACCGGCATCGTGGTCGCCGTCGCCTATGCCGCATGGCTCGCCATCGGTGCTTTCGGGCGGCCGTACAACTTCTTCGACATGAAGATCTACCACGGCGCGGTGGTGTGGTGGGCGAGCGGTCACGAGCTCTACGAGTTCATCGCACCCGGCACCACCCTGGGTTTCACCTACCCGCCGTTCGGCGGTCTGGTGATGCTGCCGATGGCGCACCTGCCGGTCGGGATGGCCGGAATGGTCAACGCGCTCGCCAGCATCGCCGCCCTGGCCATCGTGCTGGCCGGGCTGCTCCGCCCGATCGTCGACCGGCTCGGCTGGCCCCTCTGGTTCACCGTGGGGATCGCGACGCCGCTGGCGGTCGCCGTCGAGCCGGCCCGGGAGACCCTCGGCTACGGCCAGGTCAACCTGCTCCTCTTCGCACTGATCATGGCCGACCTGATCGGCCTGCGCTGGCGGTCCCGCCGGGGCACCCACCTCGCCCCGACCGACGGCCCGCTGCTGCGCTTCGTCTACAGCGGCGCCTGGGCCGGCGTGGGCATCGGGCTGGCCACCGCGGTCAAGCTGACCCCCGCGCTCTTCATCGCCTACCTGATGATCACCCGGCAGTGGCGCGCCGCGGCCACCGCGATCGGCACGGTCATCGCCGTGACCGTCGGTTCCTTCGCGATCGTCGGCACGGAGTCCCGGGCCTACTTCGGGGGCGTGCTCTGGCAGACCGAGCGCGTCGGGGCCGCCGACATGACGCCCAACCAGTCGCTGGCGGGGCTGCTGGCCCGGCTGTACGACTCGATCGAGACGCCCGGCCTGCTCTGGCTGTCGTTCTCGGTGCTGATGCTGGCGGTCGGCCTCTCCCGGGCCGTCAACGCCCGCGCCGACGGCGACGAGCTGACCGCGTTCACGCTGGTCGGCCTCACCGCCAACGTGATCAGCCCGATCTCCTGGACGCACCACCTGGTCTGGGTGATCCCGGCGATCATCGTGCTGGCCGACGCCGCCGTACGCCGGCGGGACGCCAGTCGCGGGCTGTCCCAGCGGACCGGCCAGGGCGCGTACGGCGGGCCGCCGGGGGTGACGGGGCTGCGCTCGCCGATCTGGTACCCGACGCTGACCGGGCTCCGGCACGGCGCCGCCGCGATCGGGCTCTACCTGCTCTTCCTGATCTCCCCGATCTGGCCGTACGAGCACCAGCTCCCCGAGGTGTCGCACTACCAGGACGGCCTCTTCGGCGCCCTGATGGAGAACTCGCTGGCGTTGGCCCTGATCCTGCTGGTCGCCGCGCTGCCGTGGCGCCCGGGCGCCGAGCCGGCCTTCTACGCCGACCGGTTCGGCCGCCAGGCCACGCCGAGCCTGCGCCGCTGACGGGGTAGGCCGCCCCTCAGGGGCAGTTCACCCACTCCTCGGTGCCGTCGGCGAAGACCTGCCGCTTCCAGATCGGCAGCCGCGCCTTGACCTCGTCGACCAGCCGGGCGCAGGCCGCGAACGCGGCGGCCCGGTGGGCGGTGCTGACGGCCGCCACCAGGGCCGAGTCGCCGATGGCGAGCGGGCCGACCCGGTGCGACACCGCGACCGCGTAGACGTCCGGGTCGGCGGCGATCTCGGCCGCGACCTCGCGCAGGATCCGCTCGGCGCTCGGGTGGCCCTCGTACTCCAGGCTGGTCACCGCGCGGCCGTGGTCGTGGTCGCGGACCACCCCCTGGAACGAGACCACCGCGCCGGCCCGGCGGTCCGCGACCGCCGCCTCGTGCGCGGCGAGGTCGAGCGGCCGGTCGGTGACCTCGCCGAACGTCGTGGCCGGCGCGGTCATCACGCACGCTCCCCGGGCAGCAGCGGCAGCGGCACCACCGGCACCCGGTCCCCCGGCTCGCCGGAGGTGCCGGGGCGGATGACGGCGAACCCGTCGGCGCCGGCCAGCCCGCGCAGCATCGCCGAGCCGACGTGCCGGACCGGGTGCGCGGTGCCGGCGGTCCGGTCCAACCGGACCAGCGCCAGGTGGGTGTACGCGCCCCGGCCGCGCACCGGCTCGGCGAGAGTGGCGTGCGGCAGCACCGGCATCTGGCGGCCCGCCAGGCCGGCCAGCAGCGGGGCGACCAGCGAGACCAGGGCGACGATGGCGGACTGCGGGTTGCCGGGCAGCCCGGCGACGAACCGGACCCGGCCGTCGGCGTCGGCCAGCCGGGCCAGCAGCATCGGGAACCCGGGCCGCACCGCCACCGTGTTGACCACGTAGTCGGCGCCGAGCGCCTCCAGCGCGGGATGCAGGTGGTCGACCGGCCCGTGCATCGTGCCGCCGGTCGTGCACACGAGGTCGGCGGTGGTCAGCGCGGCGCGCAGCGCCGCCACGTGCGCGGGGAGCGTGTCCGCCACCGGTCCCACCACGTCCGAGGGGCGGACCAGGCAGCCGTACCGGCGCAGCCAGGCCGGCACCGCCGGCCCGAGCGCGTCCCGCACCCGGCCGGCGCCGGGCGGGCCGGCGGTCAACAGCTCGTCGCCGAAGACCAGCAGCGCGGCGCGGGGCTGCCGCCGCACCAGCAGGCTGTCGTGCCCGCAGGAGGCGGCCAGGCCGATCAGCGCCGGGTCCACCGGGGCGCCGGCGGGGACCAGTTCCTCCCCGGCGTACGCCTCCTCGCCCGGCTCGCGCCACTCCGGCGCCGGCCGCGGCGTGCCGTCGACCAACCCTTCCGGCGTACGACGGGACTCCTCCACCCGCAGCACGGCCGTGGTGCCCTCCGGCACCATCGCGCCGGTCGCGATCTCGACGGTCGTCCCGTCGTCGGTCAGCGGGGCCGGGGTGCCGCCCGCCAGCACCCGCCCGACCGGCCGCCACGGCCCGGCGCCGCGCACCGCCCAGCCGTCGACGCTGGAGGTGGGGAAGGCGGGCAGGTCCGTACGGGTGGTCAGCGGCTCGGCGAGGGTGTGACCGTCGATCTCGGCGAGCGGCCGGCTGACGGCCGGGAGCGCGGCGGCCAGGCCGACGGCGTACACCCGGGACCGGGCCTCCTCCCAGCCGGCCGGCGGGGGCGCGGTGACCGGCTCGGCGGCCGGTGCGGTTTCCGTGCTCACCGGCCGAGCCTAACGGTGGACCACCCCGGTCGCGCGGTCAGTGGTCGCCGCCGCGGAGCTGGTCGACGGCGTGGGTGAGGATCGGCCCGAGCACGGCGAGGCCGTCCCTCGCCCCGCCGGTCGATCCGGGCAGGTTGACCACCAGCATCCGGCCGACGACGCCGGCGAGCCCCCGGGAGAGCGCGGCGGCGGGGACCTTGTCGCGGCTGTGCGCCCGGATCGCCTCGGCGATGCCGGGGATCTCGTGGTCGAGCAGCGCCCGGGTCACCTCGGGGGTGCGGTCGGAGGGGTTGATCCCCGTGCCGCCGCTGGTCAGCACGACGTCGATCCCGTCTGCCAGGGCGGCCCGCAGCGCCTCGCCCACGGGCTCGCCGTCGGGCACCACCACCGGCCCGTCCACCTCGCAGCCCAGGTCGCGCAGGCCGGCCACGAGCAGGGGACCGCTGGTGTCCGCGTACACCCCCGCCGCCGCCCGGTTGGACGCCACCACCACCCGCGCCCGGATCACGGCCGCTCCTCCGGGCGGACCCACAGGCCGGTCTTGCCGCCCTCCTTGCGCAGCACCCGGACCGCGTCGACGCTGGCCGCGGGGTCGACCGCCTTGACCATGTCGACCAGCGCCAGCCCGGCGACGGCCACCGCCGTCAGCGCCTCCATCTCCACGCCGGTGCGGTCCGCCGTCCGCGCGGTGGCGGTGATCTCGACGGTGTCGTCGGTGAGCGTCAGGTCGACCGTGACGCCGTGCAGGGCGATGGGGTGGCAGAGCGGGATCAGGTCGGGGGTTCGTTTCGCGCCCATGATGCCGGCGAGGCGGCCCACCGCCAGCGCGTCGCCCTTGGGCAGCCCGTCGCGGCGCAGCAGCTCGACGACCTCGGGCGTGGTGCGGAGCCGGCCGGCGGCGACGGCCAGGCGGCCGGTGACCGCCTTCGCGGAGACGTCGACCATGCGGGCCGCGCCCGCCGCGTCGACGTGGGTGAGCTGCGCGGGATCGGTCACGGTCGCGAGCCTATCTTCCGGTACGAGAGGGCGGGACCACCGGCGCGGACACGCGACGCCGGGCGCCGGGCGTCGCGAGACCGCCCGCGGCCCGCCTCGACGTACTGAGGTCCCTCCGATCAGGGAAGGGTCCGACTCGGTCGAGTGGCAGCACGCTGTCGGGAATTGACCGGGAGAGGGAACGCGTTCCCGGCACGTTGTCCGACGACCGTTTCCACCCCGCTTCCTTGCACCAGCCCGATAGCCATCCTTCGCAGTGTCGCGGTGGAGCCGGGGATGCCGCCAGGAACGGATGTGGTGTCATTGCCTCTCCGGCGCGAGAGGAAACGATCACCACCATCGGGAGAATTGCCCGGGGCTGCCCGCCAGTCAGGATCGGACGGCAACGGGCAACGTACGGAGTGCAACTTGCCTCGGTCACTGCCGGGCGCGGCAAGGGCGAGCCCGCGCCCCGTTGTCGCTGACAGAACTGCGGGTCGGACAGAGCGTACCGGCACGGAAGCGGCCTTCCCGACTACCCAGCGTGCCCGGGACGCGCCCCACGGACCCGATGCCGGAGCTGCCGACCGCTGCAAACTGCACCGCTGTGTCCGATGCCGTCCGCCCCTCCACCAGTTCATTATCTAGCGTTAACCGGAGGTGGATAGAAACTCAGCGGTGAGTTCCCGGACAGAAGCAGAAAGTTACGCCACGAGGCACGGTTCTCATCCATTGCCCATAGTCACATTTATCCCTCCATAATTGGCCGAACCGCACTTAGGCTGTCGACGTCGCGGACCACAGCCGCGCAAGGCAGGGGCCATGTCGAATGGGGGAGGGATGGCAATGTCGGCACACGAGTGGCAGTGACGATTGTGGTCGACGAGTGACCGTAGGTAGCCTTGGCTCGCGCCCATCAGAGGCGGGTGACAGTCGGGGATGCGGTGACACGACCGAGCGCGGGCAAGACGGAGGCCGAGCGGCGCCTGGCGCTGCACGTCGGCCTCGTCTGCATTGCGGCGATCGCGGCGACGTTCGTTTCCGTACGCGGACTGGTGCTACTGGGTCTGTCCGGCCAGGATCTCGCGGTTTCACTCGCCCTGGTCCTCATGGCTGCTCTCGGCGTGACGATCAAGTGGCGGATCCGGATCCGGGCAACCGTCCACGCCATCTCCTGGAGCGAAACGGCGATCATCCTGAGCCTGGCGGTGGCGCCGACGCCCCTGGTCATCCTGACCACCGGGGTCGGGGTGGCAATCGCCCTGCTGATCATCCGTCTGCCGCCGCTGAAGGCCGCCTTCGGAATTGCCAAGAGCATGCTGCTGGCGGCGGGTGCGGGGGCGACCCTGCACGCCCTCGGATGGTCACCGACGCTCGCCGACCTTTGGCCGGCCCTCGGCCCGATCGGGATCGCCTACGCCGTCACGGTGGTCCTCGACGAACTGCTGACCCTCCCGGTCATCGCACTCGCCACCGGCACCCGGCTCGGGCAACTCTTCCGGGAGGACCTCGGGCTGCGCGTGACGAGCGCGCTGGCGCGCTTCGTCCTCATCGTCACCACGCTGTTCATCCTCCATGCGGATCCCCGGCTCCTGCTGGCGGTGCCGCCCCTCGTACTCAGCCTCCACCTGCTCTACTCCAACCGGGTCAAGGCCCGCACCGAGCAGCAGGCGTGGCAGCGGCTGGCCCGCACCACCGACGCGCTCAACGTGGTCGACCTCGACAAGGTCCTCACCACCGCGGTCACCCAGGCCGCCGAGCTCTTCTCCGCCGACGAGGTGGAGATCGAGCTGCGCGACGGCGGCCGGACCGTCCGCGGTGGCGCGGTCGCCATCACGTACGACGGGCCGGCCGGCGAGCCGACCTCGGTGGACGGCACCGTCGTCCCCGCCGCGCTGGAGGGGCACGACCGGACGGTCGACGTGGGCGTGCTGCGGCTGCGGTTCCGCGGGCCCGTGCAGCTCTCCGAGCGGGAGCAGTACACGCTGCGCACCTTCGCCTCGGCCCTGTGCACGGCCGTGCGCAACGCCCAGGCGTACGCCGAGCTGGCCCGCGTCGCCGACGAGCACGCGTACGCCGCCACCCACGACGCGCTGACCGGGCTGGCCAACCGCCGCCAGCTGCTCGACCGGGGCAGCGAACACCTCGACACCCGGCACGCCGACGGAGTGACCGCGCTGGTGCTGATCGACCTCAACCACTTCAAGGAGGTCAACGACACCCTCGGGCACGCCGCCGGGGACCAGGTCCTGGTGCAGGTCGCCGGGCGGCTGCGCGACGCCGCCCAGGACGGCGACCTGGTGGCCCGGCTCGGCGGCGACGAGTTCGCCGTACTCCTGCGGGGTCTCCCGGCCCCGGCGGTGGCCGCGCACCGCGCGGAGACCCTGCTCGCCGCGCTGCACGAGCCCTTCGACCTGGACGGCATGCGGATCAGCGTCGAGGCCAGCGGCGGAATCGCCGCCGCACCCGCCACCGGGGGCATGCCGGAGCTGCTGCGCCGCGCGGACGTGGCGATGTACCAGGCGAAACGGGCCGGCCAGCGGACCTCGACGTACGCCCCGACCCGGGACACCGCCGACCTCGGCCGGCTCACCCTCGGCGGCGAGCTGCCGCGCGCGGTCGCCGACCACGAGTTCACCGTCAACTTCCAGCCCATCGTCGACCTCGGCACCGGCCGGGTCACCGGCGCGGAGGCCCTCGCCCGCTGGCACCACCCCACCCACGGGATGATCGACCCGCTGCGCTTCCTGGAGGCGGTGGAACGCTCGGGCCTGCTCCCCGCCTTCGCCGAGGCGATCCTCGACCAGGCGCTGATCGCGGCGGGCAGCTGGCGGGACGCCGGATTCGACGTGCCGGTGGCCGTCAACGTGTCGCCGCGCAGCCTGCTCGACGCCCGCTTCCCGGGCTCCGTGCTGGCCCGGCTGCGGGCCCACGACCTGCCCCCCGACCGGCTGGTGCTGGAGCTGACCGAGACGCTCACGCTCAGCCAACTCGACGTGGTCGACCGGGTGCTCAGCCGGCTGCGGGACGAGGGGGTCCGGCTGGCGCTCGACGACTTCGGCACCGGCTACTCCTCCCTGTCGCTGCTCTCCCGCATCCCCGTGCACGAGCTGAAGATCGACCGCAGCTTCGTGACCGCCATGGAGAGCTCCGCCGAGGCCGCCGCCGTCATCCGCTCCACCCTCGACCTCGGCCGCAGCCTCGGCCTCGACGTGGTGGCCGAGGGCGTGGAGAGCGAGCCGCAGCGCCGGGCCCTGTGGGAGCTGGGCTGCACGGCGGGCCAGGGGCACCTCTTCGCCCGCCCGGTGCCCGCCGGCACGCTCCTCGCGGCGTTCCGGCGCGGCTCCGGGGGCAGCCCCGGCACGCTCGCGCCTCCGCTGCACGACGCGGGAGCCGTGATCCGGCTCGCCCCGGGCCGCCGGCAGGGCGGGCGCGGCCGCACCGACCGCCACCTGCCCGCCTGACGCGACGACGCGCACCTGCTGCCAGACTGGCCCGCGTGACCGCCGCCCCGACCGCCCGCCGCCGTGGCTGGCAGCCCCTCGACTCCGCCGCCGGCGGCCTCGCCCTCGACCTCGGCCTGTACGCCGCGTCGGCAACGTTCGCCGCGATCACCGCCGCCACGTCCACCCTGCTCCCGCACCGGGCCTGGGGCGCCGTCGCCGCCGTCGGCTACCTCCTCGCCGCCCTCGCGGCGACCGGCCAGCTCCTGCTGCGCCGGCGCGACCCCGGATCGCCGCTGGCCGGGCTGCCGGCCCGCTGGGCGGTCACCGGGTTCGCCTGGTTCACCACCGCCCTGCTCCCGCTGGCCTGGCAGAGCATCCAACGGACCGGCGGGCGCACCGACCGGGCGCAGGAGGAGGTGCTGGTCGTCGAGGAGTCCGGCCGGCGGCTGGTCGACACCGGCACGCCCTACCTCGGGCACGACGCGATCGCCGCCCTGCCACCCGGCGAACAGCTGCTCGGCTACACCCCGTACCAGCCCGGCATGGCGCTGTTCGGGCTGCCCCGGGCGGCCGTCGACGCCTGGTGGACCGACGCCCGCGTCTGGTTCGCCGTCGGCACCGCGCTGGCGCTCGCCCTGGCGGTCCGCGCCCTCACCCGGGGCGTCCACCGGCCCCCGACCGACCCCACCGGAGCCGCCGTCCTCCGGGGCGTACAGGCCGCCACCGTCCTGCCGGTCTGCGCGCTCACCCTGGCCACCGGCGGCGACGACCTGCCCGTACTCGCGCTCTGCCTGCTCGCCCTCGCCCTCGCCGCCACCGGCCGGCCGGGCCGGGCCGGCCTCGCGGTCGGCCTGGCCGGGGCGCTGAAGCTCTTCGCCTGGCCGGTCGCCCTCGTGCTGATCATCTGGGGCCTGACCCGGCGCGCCGGCCTGCGGGTCGCCGCGGGCGCGGTCGGCCTGCCCGCCGCCGCGCTGCTGCCGGCCCTGCTCGTCGACCGCGACGCGCTGGTCGAGAACGTGCTCCGCTTCCCGCTCGGGCACGGCCTGGTGACCAGCCCCGCGCAGTCCCCGTTCCCCGGCCACCTGATCGCCACCGCGCTGCCCGCCGGCCGCGCCGTCGCCGCCGCCCTGCTGCTCGCCGCCGGGCTGGCCATCGCCGTCCGGCTCGCCCGCCGCCCGCCGCGCACCGCCGTCACCGCCGCCCTGATCTGCGGGTACGGCCTGCTCGCCGCGATCCTGCTGATGCCCTCGACCCGCTTCGGCTACCTGCTCTACCCGCTCGCCCTCCTGGCATGGGCCCCCGCCCTGCACCCCCCGGTTTCCGCGAACTGGCGGGCGGAGGCCGGCGACACGGCGTAGACCTGAGGCATGACCACCTACCGTGACCGCGAAGAGGCGGGCCGGGCGCTCGCCGACCGGCTCACCGCCCTCATCGGTGAACCGGACGTCATCGTGCTCGGGCTGGTACGCGGCGGCGTGCCCGTGGCCCGGGTGGTCGCCGAGCGTCTCGGCGCACCCCTGGACGTGCTCGTCGTGCGCAAACTCGGCATGCCGTTGGCGCCCGAGGTGGCCTTCGGCGCGCTCGGTCCCGGCGGCGTGCAGGTGCTCAACGACGCGGTGGCCGGCCGGCTCGGCGCGGACGACGTCGCCGAGGTGCGCCGCCGCGAACAGGCCGAGCTGGAACGGCGGGAGCAGCTCTACCGCGCCGGCCGGCCGCCGCTCGACCTGACCGGGCGCACCGCCGTGATCGTCGACGACGGCCTGGCCACCGGGGCCACCGCCCGCGCCGCCGTCCAGGTCGCCCGACACCTCGGCGCCCGCCGGGTCGCGGTCGCCGTCCCGGTCGGCTCGCAGGAGGCCTACGAGATGCTGGCCGCCGAGGCCGACCAGGTCGTCTGCGCCCAGCACCCGCCGGAGTTCATGGCGGTCAGCGCCTACTACGAGGACTTCCACGAGGTCGCCGACGCCGAAGTCACGGAAGCGCTGACAGCGACCGCGTGACCCGACCGGGTACGGTCGGAGAATGAGCCTGACCTGTCCCAAGTGTCACGGAGAAATGCGCCAGTACGAGCGCAGCGGCGTCGTCATCGACCAGTGCGGCGAGTGCCGGGGAATCTTCCTCGACCGCGGCGAGCTGGAGAAGCTGTTCGAGGCGGAGGCCAACTGGAACCGCCAGCAGGGTGGGACGGCCCCGGGGCAGCCCGCCCAGCAGCAGGGCGGCTACGCCGGCCAGCCGAGCCACCAGCAGGGCGGCTACCCGCCCCCGCCGCCCCCGCCGCCCGCCCCGGCCCCGCACCAGCCGGGCTACGGCGCCGTCCCGCCGCCCCCGCCGGTGCACGGCTACCCGCCGGCCCCCGCCTACGGCCACGGCCAGCAGCACCACGGCTACCACGGGCACTACAAGCGCAAGAAGCACAAGAGCTTCCTGGACGAGATGTTCGGCTGAGCCACTCCGTCGACCGGGCCGGCGCCTCGACCGGCCCGGTCACCCGTGGTTCGGCGCCCTCCCGTCACCGCCCGATCGCCGTGCCGGCGGGCGGCGCCCGTGCGACGCTGCACCCCATGACGCCGCACACGCTGCATTACCCGCTGGCGCAGGCGTACGACGGGATCACCCGGGTCGTCGTCGACCTCGACGACGCCGACCTGCAACGACCCACCCGGTGCCGGGGCTGGCTCGTCGCGGACCTGCTCTTCCACGTGCTCTGCGACGCCCAGCGGGCGCTGGTCGCGCTGGCCAGCCCCGCCGAGGGTCCGCCCGACGTGGACGACGTGAGCTACTGGCGCGCGTTCCCGCCCAGCGAGGACGAGGACGGGGACGGCGCCCGGCACGCCTGGTGGGCCCGCCGCTCCGCCGCCGCCTTCGACCGCCCCAGCGGAATCGTCCGGCTCTGGGCCGACACCGCCCCCGCCGCCGTACGCGCCGCGAGCGCGGCCGATCCCGACGGCCACGTCACCACCCAGGGGCACGTGCTGCGGGTGCCGGACCTGCTCGCCACCCTGACCACCGAGGCCGTCGTGCACCACCTGGACCTGGTCCTCGACCTGCCCGACGCGCCGCTGCCCGGGGCCCTCGCGTCGCGCGTCGCCGTGGCCACGATGGACGGCCTGCTCAGCGACGACGCCGTCCGACCGGCCGCGTGGAGCGACGCGGATTACCTGCTCAAGGCGACCGGACGCGTGCCGCTCACCGACCGCGACCAGCTCGAACTCGGCGAGGTCGCCGGCTGGTTCCCCCTCCTGGGCTGACCCGCGCAACCGTCCTCAGACGATGGCCATGTCGACGAAGCGCGACAGGTGGAGCTGCGCGGCCACCGTCACCGTGTCGGTCGGACCATTTCTGTGCTTGGCAACAATGAAATCCGCCTCCCCGGCCCGCGGCGACTCCTTGTCGTAGTAGTCGTCGCGGTGCAGCAGGATGACGACGTCGGCATCCTGCTCAATTGAGCCAGATTCACGCAGATCGGACAGCTGCGGTCGCTTGTCGGTGCGCTGCTCCGGGCCACGGTTCAGCTGGCTCACCGCGATCACCGGGCACTCGACCTCCTTGGCGAGCAGCTTCAGGCCACGGGAGAGGTCCGCGACCTCCTGCTGCCGGCTCTCGGTGCGCTTCGGGGAGGTCATCAGCTGGAGATAGTCGACCACGATCAGCTTGAGGTCGTGCCGCTGCTTGAGGCGGCGCGCCTTGGCCCGGATCTCCATCAGGTTCATGCTCGGCGTGTCGTCGACGAAGAGCGGCGCCTCGCTGATTTCCCCCATGCAGCGGGCGAGCTTGGTCCAGTCGTCGTCGGAGAGCTGGCCGCTGCGCAGGACGTGCAGCGGCACCCGCGCCTCGGCCGAGAGCAGCCGCATGACGATCTCGACCTTGCTCATTTCCAGGGAGAAGATGGCCGACGCCTGGTTGGCCCTGATCGCGGCGTTGCGTGCGAAGTCCATGCTCGCGGTGCTGTTGTGCGTCGGGATCATCGCCCGACCCGCGAGGTAGAGGTGCTCGGAATTGTCCACCGTGACGCATCGGACCGGCACGCTCGGAACCGGTCGGACGTCGACGATGAAACGGCTGTCCGTCCGGGAGTTGCTCTCGCTACGGCGCCGCAGCCGGTGCGCCTCCCGCTTGCGCGGCAGGCGGAAGACCTCGTCCCTCGTCGTGAAGTTCAGGTTGAAGGCGATCGAGCTTTCCGGGGTGCGCCCCTTGACGGTCTTCCGACTGACCGAGCAGCGGTACCCGAGGCTGACGACCAACTCGTGCACGTCCTCGGCGAGGCGGGGCGACGTCGTGGTGAACTGCACGTTCCCGCTGACGGTCACGGTGCCGGCGGTGTCGAGCAGCCCGGCCAGCAGCGCTCGCCGCTGCGCCTCCGAGGCCCGCAGGTACGCGGCGGGGATGTGCTTGTCGCCCAACACCCCGGCCGCCCGCAGGTAGCCGCGGAAGGAGCCGTAACGCTTGTGGCAGTCACGGCACCTGCGACTCGCGTTCCAGGCGCCGGCGCCCAGCCTCCCGCAGTGAGCGCAGCCTTCGCGCCGTGCCGCGGGGACGAGCCCCTTCGACCGCCCTCCGCACGACTGACCACAGGTGTGGACCGCCGGGCCGCGAGGCGTGAAGACCGCGTGGCAGACGACGCATTCACGGTCCGGGATCGCGGGCAGCCGCGGCGGACGAATGGTGTAGACCATCGGCCCCGAAGGTCGCACCTCGAAGCCGTCGGATTCGATCCCGGCCAGGATCTCCGGGTCGACGGTGGTGACCCTTCCTTCCGCCGTGTGGCCGTCGCCGAGCCAGACCCCGAGCGTGTACGGCGCGAGCGGGAGATCCCGTTCCGGGAGGCGGAGTGCGGCAGCGTTCTCGACCGCATGATTCAGCCGCCGGTCGGCCGTGTTCGTACGCAGGGTCGCCCGGATCTGCTCTGTCGTCACCACGTCCGGCAACTCCGCCGCCGTCAGGCTGCCCGACCACTGCTCGACACGAGCCAACAATCGGCGGTAGAGGCGGCGGGCCGGATAGGCCCTGGCCGGGCGCACACGCGGGCGCCTGCGCATGACGACGGGCGAGTCGTCGGCGATGTCGTGCGCCACCCGGTGGGCGGTGTGCGTGAACTCCGGACCGAGCACGGCGGCCAATTCCGCGATCGTGACGTCGTCGCCGGGGGACGCGCCTGCGGCTGCCTGCCGCAGGCGCTCGATGGCCTCGGGAGACCAGTGGTTGCGCCGACGGGCAGGGGCGGCGCGGCGACCTGCACGCGTAGTGGTCTTCCACAGGTGTTCACCGTCGGCGACGATCACCGATCCGTCGGAGAATTCGACCTCGTAGCACGGCCGGTCGTGCCGCACCTCGAACGCGGCGGTGACTTTCGTGGGCAGACCGTCAGCGCCCAGCAACTCGTCGCCGACCTTGACCTGTCCCATCGTGGTCCAGCCCGACGGCGTGGGAAGCGGAGTGTCCAGCGCGAGCGCCTTCCCCAACCCGGGACGTCCGGCGACGATCACGAGCTGCCCCGCGTGCAGGCCGTTGAGCAGTCGGTCCAGGTCGGTGAAGCCGGTCGGGACGCCGGTCATCACGCCGCCCTGGGCGCCCACCGCCTCGATCTCGTCCAGCGTCGGCTGGAGCATGTCGGCGAGCACGGCGAAGTCCTCGCTGACGCGGCGCTCCGTGACGTCGTAGACCGCCTGCTGGGCGAGGTCGACGATGTCGTCGACGTCGCGGCTGCCGCCCTGACCCGTGCCGTAGCCCAGTTGCACGATCTTGGTGCCAGCCTCGACCAGGCGGCGCAGGACCGCCCGCTCGCTGACGATGCGCGCGTAGTACGCCGCGTTCGCGGCGGTCGGCACGCTGGCGATCAGCGTGTGCAGGTAGGGAGCGCCGCCGATCCGGACGAGGTCGCCGGAGTCGGCCAGGGCCGCCGCCACCGTGATGGAGTCGGCCGGCTCGCCCCGGCCGTAGATCTCCAGGATGGTGTCGAAGATGGTGGCGTGCACCGGCCGGTAGAAGTCGTTGGTCTTGAGGATCTCGACGACGTCGGCGATGGCGTCCTTGGACAGCAGCATGCCGCCGAGGACGCACTGCTCGGCGGCGACGTCCTGGGGCGGGGTCTTGTCGAACTGGCCGTCGCGCTGCGGCGGCGGGGACGCCTGCCCCCCGCCCGACCGCGAGTCCGCCCGCATGTCGTCGGTGACCGACACGGGTCCCCCCTCCACTGCGTCGGATCCGGATTCAGCCCGGTCGCCGGGGTACGACAACCTCGACCTGCCGGTCGATCGGGGGTCATCGCGCGGCCGGTCGGGGGCCAACCATACGGAACCCGAGGTCAGCCCCTCAACCACGTCGGTGGACGAGCCTCGGGACAACCTGTGGACGCCGGTGGACAAGCATGTGCGCAGGGTGTGCACAGCCTGTGGACAACGGCTGGGGAATTCTCCACCGCAAGGCTCTGAACTGGGGAAACGTAATCCCCAGCCTGTGGATGGCAAGTTTTCGGTCGAACTGCGTGGTCGAACGTCCCTTACTATCTCCAGCGAACGGCTACACCTGGACAGCGGATTGCGCCATCGGTCGAGAAGGGTCACGCTCCCGCCGTGAGTAACCGGGACTGGGGACGCGGAGAGGATGGTCCGCGCGAGCGACGGCCGGTCGCCCCCTGGGACGATCCCGCCGACCCGGCACCGACCGAGCCCTACGAGCGCGCCACCGCTCGGCACCGCACGCCGAGTCGCCGCCGGGCCGTCGAGCGCGGCGAGCGGGAGCCGGTCGACAGCTATTTGCCACGTTGGGCGGTGGAGTCGGGAGTCCGGCGCGCGGACGGCGGCGGCCGGCACGCCGCGCCCGACGACGAGGTGCAGATCGAGGCCGACTGGCCGCAGTCCGACGGTGGCTGGCGGGCCACCGAGAGCACGAGCAGTTGGCGCCGGGTCAGCGAGACGAGTTGGCCCGAGGCCCCGGCGATCGGCGCGGCCCCGGAGTCGGAGCACACCGGGGAGTGGACGTTCGAGCACCCACAGGAGCTTGGATACTCCGGGCGGCGGCGGGCCGAGGACGACCCGGTCTCCCTCGCGGTGCCGCCGAGCCGGCCGAGGCGCCTGCCGGCCGACCGCCCGCAGGCTGTCTGGTCCGGCCTGGAGCAGGCGGACGCGTCCGGACCCGTACCGGAGCGGGAGCCCGGGCGCCGGGGCCGGCGGGCGGCGGAGGACCGGCCGGCCGTCGATCCCTGGGACCGGGGGTCGCACCCCTCCGGGTCCGGTGGGCCGCCGTCCCGTCTTCCCTCGGTGGACGCGTGGGACGCGTCGGGTGTGCACGCGTGGCGTCCGGCCGGCGAGGTCGACCGCTGGGACCACGCCGGCACCGGCCGGTGGGACCGGACCGACGGCATTGGGCAGTGGCAGCAGCCCGACGAGACCGGGCAGTGGGAGCGGTGTTCCGACGGCGGTGGGTGGGACCGGACCGCGCCGGGTTCCGGCGGGGGTGCCGTCCAGGAGTGGCCCTGGCCGGGGCGCGACGACCGGCACGAGGGTTTCTGGTCGGGCACGCGGCCGGCGGGCGACGATCCCCGGTGGATGGATCCGCCGGTGTCGGCGCCCCGGTCACCGGCGCTGCCCTACTCCGCGCCGCGTCGGCGGCGGGCGGAGCCGGTCGGTGCGGCGACGTCGGCCGTACGCCGTCGGGCCGGGGCCGCCGGGGCGGGGGCCCGGGGCCGTCGCATCGAGGACGACCTGCTCGATCCCGATCCGGGCGGGCCGTGGCGGTCGCTGCTCTACACGGTCGCCTGCTATCTGGTGCCGGCGGTGCTGATCTTCGTCTGGTTGCTGACCCTGGACGGGCAGGTGCCTCCGGGGTGCGTCACGGACATCAGCGGAGGGGGTTGCGACTCGCCGCGGTCGCGGGCGCTGGGCTCGCTGGCGTCGGGCCTGCCGCGCTTCGGGTTGGCGTTGGCCAGCAGCCTGGTGGTGGCGTTGCTGCTGCGCCGGGTCGGGACGGCGTGGCGCTCGGCCAGCGTCGCGCTGGCGGCGGCCGTGGTCGGCGGCGGCGTCTCGACGGTCATGATCAGCGCGGTGACCGGCCAGCCGATCGGCTGACGCGCCGCCTCGGCCCGTGCGGCCGGGGGCGTGCGACGCCGACCGTACGGCGAACAGGGCCCGCACCGGTCGGTGCGGGCCCTGTCGTGGTGCCGGGGTGAGGTGTCAGCCCTGGACGACGGTGAGGTCGAACTTGGCGGTCACCTCGGGGTGCAGTTTGATCCGCACCGGGTAGGAGCCGGTCGACTTGATGGGACCGGACAGCTCCAGCCGACGACGGTCGAGGACCGGACCACCGGCGGCCTTGACGGCGTCGACGATCTCGGCCGGGGTGACCGAGCCGAAGAGCCGACCACCGTCGCCGGCGCGGGCCTTCAGGTTGACCTTGAGGCCCTCGAGCTGGCCCTTGACCTCGTTGGCGTGGCCGAGGTCGCGGATCTCGCGGGCCGAGCGGGCCCGCTTGATGACCGTGACCTGCTTCTCCGCACCCTTGGTCCAGGCGATCGCGAAGCCCTGCGGCAGCAGGTAGTTACGGCCGTAGCCGTTCTTGACCTCGACGATGTCGCCCGGGGCACCGAGGCCGGACACCTCCTGAGTCAGGATGATCTTCATATCGGTGCCTCCTCTCAGCGGGCCGTGGCCGTGTACGGCAGGAGCGCCATCTCACGGGCGTTCTTGACCGCACGGGCGATCTGCCGCTGCTGCTGCGAGGTCACGCCGGTCACCCGCCGAGCGCGGATCTTGCCGCGGTCGGAGATGAACTTGCGCAGCAGCGCGGTGTCCTTGTAATCGATGTAGGTGATCCCGTCCTTGTCGAGCGGGTTCACCTTCTTCTTCGGTTTGCGAAGTGCAGCGGCCTTGGCCATTGCTCGTGCTCCTGGTTTGCGATCGCGGGCGCTCGGCGCCATTAGAACGGGGGCTCCTCGTCGAAGTTGCCGCCACCCGAACCACCGCGCGAGGGTGCTGGCGCAGCCGAGGCCCAGGGGTCGTCGAAGTTGCCTCCGCCGCCGCCCTGGCCGCCGCCACCACCACCGCCGAAGCCGCCGCCACCGCCGCCGGAGCGGGACATCTTCTGCACCTTCGCCGTGGCGTAGCGCAGCGACGGGCCGATCTCGTCGACCTCGAGCTCGATGACGGTGCGCTTCTCGCCCTCGCGCGTCTCGTACGACCGCTGACGCAGCCGACCCGAGACGATCACGCGGGCGCCCCGCTGGAGCGACTCGGCGACGTGCTCCGCCGCCTGCCGCCACACGGTGCACGCCAGGAAGAGCGGCTCGCCGTCCTTCCACTCGCCGGAGGCCTTGTCCATGAACCGGGGCGTCGAAGCGACCCGGAACTTGGCGACCGCCGCACCGGAGGGGGTGAACCGCAACTCGGGGTCATCGGTCAGGTTGCCGATGACCGTGATGGTGGTGTCTCCTGCCATGACCATCTCCTCGCGCACTCATCAGTACTGCCGTACAGGCTCTCAGAGCCCTCCGACAGTGCCGATGAGGCTGATCCGGGTGAACCGGGTTGAATGCTTTAGCGCATCTCCGGCCGGATGACCTTGGTGCGCAGCACGGACTCGTTGAGCCGCAGCTGACGGTCCAGCTCGGCCACCGCTGCGGGCGTCGCCTGCAGGTCGATGACGGCGTAGATGCCTTCGGCCTTCTTGTTGATCTCGTACGCGAGGCGCCGGCGGCCCCACACGTCGGTCTTCTCCACCGAGCCACCCGCGGTCCGGATCACGTTCAGGTACGTGTCGAGCGACGGGGCGACGGTGCGCTCCTCGAGGCTGGGGTCGAGGATCACCATTACTTCGTAATGACGCAAGACGTGCTCACCTCCTGTGGGCTAAGCGGCCACGGTCCTTCCGTGGCAGGAGGTCGTGCGTCGTGGCCCACGCCGGTTCCGGGGGAACCCGGCCGGACGCGGACAACCGGACCAGGATACCCGGTCCGGACGATCATGCCCGGGGTGGTCGGGGGCCCTGTCGAGAGGGCAAGGAGACGGGGGCTCGCGTCGACGTCGGTGTCGATGCGAGCCCCCGTACACGAGGCCGCGGGGCGTCCCGTCCGCATTCCTTGGGTGGGACCTGGGGAGGAACGACCACACCGATGAGGTTGGACCGGGGACGCCCCGCGGAGCTTTATCGTGTTGTTACCTGACGTTACAACGGCTCTTGCCCCTTGTCGGGGGAAATGGCGGAATTCTCCGACAAATTTCCCGTTGAGCCCGGTTCCGTCAGGGCGGGCCCCCGCCGCGCCGGGCCGCGCGACGGGGGTGCCCCCGCTCTCGGGCGGTTCGACGCGCCTCCGGCCGGCCGGCCTGCGGCGTTCCGGGCGGCTGCGGCAACCGTGGATCCCACTCGCATCAACGACCGCCGACGCCGGGAGGTGACGCGTGGGGCCGGCGCGTCCGCCACCGCCGTCATCCCCGCTGTCGGCGACGCGACGTAGGCTCCCGTGCATGCGTATCGGAGCCCACGTCGATTCGACCGACCCGATGGCGGAGGCGACCGCCCGAGGGGCCGAGGCCGTGCAGTTCTTCCTCTCCGACCCGCAGGGGTGGAAGGCGCCGAAGCCACGGGAGGACGCGGACCGGCTACGGGCCGCGGACGTCGACCTCTACGTGCACGCGCCGTACGTCATCAACGTCGCGACCCTGAACAACCGGATCCGGATCCCCAGCCGCAAGCTGCTGCTCGGGCACGCCCAGGCGGCCGCCGCCATCGGCGCGAAGGGGCTGATCGTGCACGGCGGGCACGTCAACGCCGGCGACGACCTGGCGGTCGGCTTCGACAACTGGCGCAAGACCTTCGCGTACGCGGCGGACTCCGGCGGCTTCGGCGTGCCGGTCCTGATCGAGAACACCGCCGGCGGTGACAACGCGTGCGCCCGGCGGCTCGACGCGCTCGCCCGGCTCTGGGACGCCGTGGGTGACCACGAGGTGGGTTTCTGCCTCGACACCTGCCACGCCCACGCCGGCGGCGAGGAGTTGCTCGGCCTGGTCGACCGGGTCAAGGCGATCACCGGGCGGATCGACCTGGTGCACGCCAACAACTCCAAGGGCGCGTTCAACTCGGGCCAGGACCGGCACGACAACCTCGACGGCGGCACGATCGACCCGGAGCTGGTGGTGGCGGTGATCCGCGCCGCGGGCGCACCGGTCATCGTAGAGACCCCGGGCGGGGTCGACGGTCAGGTTGCCGACATCGCCTTCCTGCGTGACCGACTGGGCACGGGGAGCCCGACGGCATGACGACCGAGCAGTCCGCCGCCGGCGGCTCCCGGCCCGACGTCGCTGCCGCGCCCACCGGAGGCCCGTCCGACGCGACCGGCGCGGCCACGAAAGCCGACGCGGGCGAGAAGACGGACCGCGCCGGAGAAGCCGACACGACGGGTGCCACGCCCGACGCGGCCGCCAGGACCGGCACAGCGCAACCCGATGCTCCCGCGGCCCAGCCCGATGCCGACGGGCCCCGGGCCAAGGCAGGCGGGGCCGAAGCCAGGGCCGGCGCGGCCGAGACAGCCGACGCGGCCGCGGCCGGGAACGGGAAGGCCGGCACCAAGGCCGGCGGGGCCGACGAGGTCGGAACCAGGACTGGCACGGCCGACACCAAGGTCGGTGCGGCCGGTAAGACCGACGGCAAGGGCGACGCGGCCGGCAAGGACGAGTCCAAGGCCGGCAAGGACGGTGCCGCCGGCACCAAGGTCGGTGCGGCGGACGAGGCCGGCACGGCCGGGACCGGCGCCCAGGGCGCGGGCACCGGCGGCGACAAGCCCGCCGACGGCAAGGACGCGGACGGGGGCGACAAGGGCAAACCGGACCGGTGGGAGGCCTTCGCGTCCGCCCCCGAACCGGTGCCCTCCCGGATCGGGCGCGCCGCACGGGCGGTCGGCCGCCTGCTGATCCACGAGTGGACGCTGGCGGCGCTCGCCTCGCTGGCACTGGCCGTGCTGCTGACCTGGCCCACGCTGCGCTACCCGCGGCACACCCTGCCGCAGGACTACTGGGACCCGAGCCTCCAGGCGTGGCAGATGGCCTGGTCGGGGCACATCCTGCTGACCAACCCGGCGCAGCTGTGGCAGTCGAACACGTTCTTCCCGGAGCCGTGGAGCTTCGCCTTCTCCGACACCCTGCTCGGCTACGCCCCGGCGGGCATGATCGGCACTGGCCCCGAGGCCGCCGTACTCCGCTACAACATCATGTTCGTGCTGGCCCACGCGCTCGCCACGCTCGGGGCGTACGCGCTGGCCCGGCAGCTCGGCGCGGGCCGGATCGGCTCCGCGGTGGCCGGGGCGAGCTTCGCCTACGCGCCCTGGCTGCTGGCCCAGGCCGGGCACCTACACGTGATCTCCAACGGCGGCATCCCGCTGGCGTTGGCCATGCTCGCCCGGGGCCACGGCTGGTCGCTGCGGCACGGGTACCGTCCCGAGCGCCGGCACGACGGCTGGGTCTACGCCGGCTGGTTGGTCGCGGCCTGGCAACTCAGTCTCGGCTTCGGCATCGGGCTGCCGTTCGCGTACTTCCTCGCCGGGACCGTGCTGGTCGCGGCCGTCACCTGGTTCCTGCGGCGGTGGGTGGTCCGGCCGGTCAAGCGGCCGTTCGGCCGCCGGCTGCTGGTCGCGGACCTGGTCGGCGGCCTGCTCTTCGCCGGCGTCGGCGCGCTGCTGGCCATCCCGTTCTTCACCGTGGCCGAGGCGCACCCGAACGCGAAGCGCTCCATCGGCGACATCGGCATCTTCTCGCCGCCGGCGAGCGGTTTCTTCACCGCGCCCGCCGAGTCGCGGGTCTGGGGTGGGCTGCACGAGGGGGCGCGGGCGCTGCTGCCCTGGCACCCGGAGATGACCCTGCTGCCCGGTTTCGTGCTCTACGCGCTCGCCGCCGGCGGGCTCTTCTTCTCGGTGTGGAAGCTGCGCCACCGGCTGCTGCTGCTCGCCGGGGTGGTGGTGACGATGGTGCTCGCCATGGGCACCCGGTTCTTCGACGGCACCTTCACCTACGTGCCGCTGTTCGAGCACCTGCCCGGCTGGAACGGCCTGCGTACGCCGGGTCGGCTGATGCTCTGGACGACGCTGCTGCTCGGGCTGCTCGCGGCGGGCGCGGTGAGCGCGTTCGCCACCCGGGTCCGGGAGATCTCCGCCGAGCGGATCCCCTCCTGGCCGAGCCCGTGGCTGCGGCTGGCCACCCTCCTGCCGCTGGTGCTGGTGATCGGCGAGGGGTTGAACTCCACGCCGCACCCGATCGTGCCGCCCCAGCCGGCCGCGATGCGGACCGTGGACGGGCCGCTGCTGGTGCTGCCGAGCAACCAGAGCCTCGACCAGCCGGTGATGCTCTGGTCCACCACCCGGTTCCAGGACGTGGTGAACGGAGGGAGCGGCTTCACGCCGCGGCAGCTCGACGACGTACGCCGCGTGACGCTCTCCTTCCCCGACCAGGTCAGCGTCGACTACCTGCGCGTCCTCGGGGTCCGCAACGTGCTGCTGATGCGGGACCACATCGCCGGCACGCCGTGGGAGGTCACCGTCGACGCACCGGTCGACGGGCTCGGCATCACCCGCGAGGAGATCGGCGACGTGGTCGTCTACCGCCTCTGACCGGCGTTCGCCCGGCCGTCGGGGGGGCGCCTCCGACGGCCGGAACCGGTCAGACGGCGGCCGGTGTCGGCTTGGCCGGCACCTCGGGCCGGCGTCGCCAGCGGTCGAGCCAGGGCGCGTCCGGCGCGCCGTCGAGCAGCCCGCCGTCCGGGTCGTCGGCGTAGGTCCGCCGGACCGGGTCGAGTTCCGGCCGCAGTACCTCCCGGACGACCAGAACACAGAGCACCACCACGGTGGTCAGGCGCAGCGTCGCCGCCAGCACGAAGACCCCCTCCGGGAAGACCGGCTTGCTGGTCGCCGCGCCGAGCAGCTCGCCGTAGAAGGCCACGAAGTAGCAGACCTCGGCCAGCTGCCAGGCCAGGAAGGCGCCCCACTTCGGGCGGGCGAGCACCACCAGCGGCAGCAGCCAGAGCACGAACTGCTGCGACCACACCTTGCTGAAGATCAGGAAGGCGGCGACCACCAGGAACGCGAGCTGGGCGAGCCGGGGCCGGCGCGGGGCCAGCAGCCCCAGCGCGGCCACCCCGAGGCAGGCCAACCCGAAGAGGGCGTACGACAGGGTGTTCAGCGTGGGGATGTTGACGTTCAGCCACTCGAAGGGCCCGAGGTCGGCGGGGTTGCCGCTGCCGACCTTGCCGTCCAGGTAGCGCCCGATGTACCAGAGGGTGCCCCAGTCGATGGGCCGGGTCGAGTTCAGCTCGAAGAAGCGGTCCCAGTTCTCCCGGTAGGGAATGGCGACCGGCAGGTTCACGAGGACCAGGGACACCAGGGCGGCGCCGAAGGCGGTGAGGGCGGCGCGGAGCCGCCCGGCGCGCAGCGCCAGCACCAGGATGGGGCCGAGGATGAACAGCGGCCACATCTTGGCCGCCCCGGCGAGACCGAGCAGGACGCCGGCAGCCAACGGGCGGCTGCGGGCCCAGGCGAAGAGGCCGAACGCGGCCAGGCCGATGGCGAGCAGGTCCCAGTTGACCGTGGCGGTGAGCATCAGCGCGGGGGCGAGCGCGAAGAGCGCGGCGTCCCAGGGTCGGCGCCGGCGCAGGGCGAGGATGACCGCCACCGTGGCGACCGCCAGCGCGCCGAGCACCAGCGCGTTGAGGTTGTAGAACCACATGCCCTGGTTGAGGCCCGGGTCGTTCTGGCCGAGGGCGTGCACGGGCAGGCCGAGCGCGCCCATGAAGTACCCGGTGAGCACCGGATACTCGACGGGATGGTCCTGGTAGGGGACCGCACCCTCGTTGAGCCGCTCGGCGTAGTAGAGCGCCAGCACGTCGGTGTAGCAGAACCGGGTGTACTGCACGTTGTTCTGCCAGGCGCCGTCCTGGCAGGGCGACTTCTGCACCCAGTGCAACGCCAGGGTCAGGCAGACCAGGGCCAGGACGATGCGGGTCGCCGTCCAGAACCGGCTCTCCCGCCCGGCGGGCCGGTCCAGCGCGACGGCGTGGTCGCCCAGCGGACCGCCGATCGCGCCGGAGACGCCCCGGACGAAGCCGTCGGAGCGGGACGGGTGGTCAGGGGCACCGGCGTCGTCGATGCCTCGCGTCGACTGCGTGCTCATGAGGGTGCATCCTGCCGTACATCTGGCCTCCGCGTCCCCTCTCTCTCACGACACGTCGGTACGCGAAACGCCGCCGGCGGCCGGAGAGGTGCTCCGGCCGCCGGCGGCGTTCGTCGATCAGTCGTCGTCTGGTCGGGGTGTCAGGGTCGGTAGCAGCCCGCCGCCGCCGTTCCCGCCCGGCCTCGGATCGGTCGGGGTGGTGGGCGCGGTGGGGCCGCCCGGAGGATTGCCGCCACCGTTGTTCCCACCGCCGTTGTTCCCGTCGGCCGGGCAGAAGGGGTTCAACGGGTTCGGGCAACCCGGCGGGTTCGCCGGGGGCGTCGGGGCCGGGGGCTCCACGCCGTTGCCGGCCTTGTCGTCACCAATGCCGGTGACGCTCGGCAGATTCGACGCCTCCTTGCCCTTCAGCGCGTCGTCCATGTACCGCTTCCAGAGCTCGGCGGGGAAGCTGTTACCGCCGATGTCGTTCTTGTTCTTGTCCACGATCGTCGGCTTCCTGTGGTCCCGGCTGCCGATCCACACCGCAGTGGCGAGGTTGTCGTCGTAGCCCACCATCCAGGCGTGGGCGTTACGGGGAGTGCCGTTGTGCTCCCAGGTGCCGGTCTTGCCGGCCGCGTCCCGCCCGTTGGCAAGATTGGCGTTGTTGTTCTCCGGGATCTCCTTCAGCACCGCGGTCACCTCCTGGGCGACCTCCTTCTTGATGCGCGGCTGCGGCTTGAGCCTTTCGCCCGTCCCGGGGACCTGCTCCCACTTTCCGGTGGACTTGTTCTGCCTCTCCACCTTGAGAACGAAGTGCGCCTTGTTGTACACGCCGTCGTTGGCGAGGGTGGCGAGCCCGTTGGCGTGGTCGAGCACGGTGATCGGGTACTGGCCGTAGCCGACGACCCGGTCGAACTTGCGCGGCGCGAGGTCCTCCGGCTTCTCCTTGAACAGGTCGAACGGCTGGGGCGGGTCGACCGTCCACATCGTGCTGACGCCCGCCTGCCGCGCCATGCCGACCACCTTGTCGGGACCGATCTTCTCCGTGAGGTGGAAGAACGGCACGTTGTACGACCGGATGGTCGACTCCTCCAGCGTGCAGTTCTTGCCGCAGACCGCTTTGCGGCCTGCGTTCTGCACCTCGTCCTTGAAGCCATCCGGCTTGAACGGGGTGGCGTCCCAGGTCGACTTGACCGAGATGCCGGCGTCGACGGCGGCCGCCAGGGTGTAGACCTTGAACGACGAGCCCGGCGGGTGACCACCGACGAGGTCGCCGTTGGCGTCAACGTTCTTGCCCGCGTAGTCGAAGTCTGCGCCGCTGTCACCGCCGTAGTAGGCGAGCACCCGGCCGGTCTTCGGCTCGACGGAGACCGCCGCCGCCATCAGGTTCCTCGGCTGCCCGTAGAGCACCGACCCCTTCCGATCCGGCGGGGCGGCCTCCTCCAGCGCCGCCTGCATCTTGGCGTTGATGGTGGTCGTGATCCGGTAACCGCCGGAACGCAGCTCGTCGACGCAGGTCGGCTTGCCCGGCGCGCCGGAGTCGGAGCAGATCCCCCACTGCTCCATCTCCTGGCGGACGTAGTTGACGACGTTGCCCCGGGGGCTCTTCACGCCGAACCCGTTGCCGTCCTTCTTCGGCGCCAGCACCTTCGGGTACGCGGTCGGTCGATCCGCGGCGTTCAGCCAGCCCTCCTCGACCATGCCCCCGACCACGTAGTTCCACCGGTCCTTGGCCTGCTCGAGGTTGACGGCGGGGTCGTAGCCCTTGTGGGTGGCGCTGGACTGGGGTTGCTTGATCAGGGCCGCGAGCACCGCCCCCTCGGCGACCGTGAGCTTGCCGACCGGCTTGCCGAAGTACGTCTGCGCGGCCGCCTCGATGCCGTACGCACCGCGCCCGAAGTAGATCACGTTCAGGTAGTGCTGCATGATCTCCGGCTTGGTGTACTTTTCGTTGAGCTTGGAGGCGAAGATCGCCTCCTTCACCTTCCGGGCG
The DNA here is from genome assembly GCF_040640115.1 of Micromonospora sp. NPDC023644. Classification (NCBI taxonomy): domain Bacteria; kingdom Bacillati; phylum Actinomycetota; class Actinomycetes; order Micromonosporales; family Micromonosporaceae; genus Micromonospora; species Micromonospora sp. NPDC023644. Next base: position 61,113 of record NZ_JBFABA010000003.1, read on the forward strand.
TAGCTGTCGTCCTTGAGGTTCTCGATCGCGTTGCGGGCGTACTGCTGGGTGATCGTCGAGGCGCCCTGCTTGTCGCCGCCGCTGACGTTGTTCCAGGCCGCCCGCGCGATGCCCTTGTAGTCCACGCCCGAGTGCTTGTAGAAGTTGCGGTCCTCGGCCGCCGCGACGGCGCGCTGGACGTGCTCGGGGATCTGCTGGATCGTGACGAAGGTGCGGTTCTCGTTGCCGAGCCGGGCCACCTGGGTCTTCTTGTCGCTGGCCAGGATCGTGGTGGAGAGCGGCAGCGGAACCTCGTCCGGGAGGACGACGTTGGTCGAGTAGTAGGTGAAGCCGACCACGCCGAGCCCGGCGAGCATGATGAAGACGGCGAAGCTGGCGATCAGCAGGTTCGCCCGCTTGCGCTTCTTCGACCGTCCTGCGCCAGCAGGACCACCCGCACCGCGGCCGCCGCGGCCGGGGCCCGTCGGCCCGCCGGGACCACCAGGCCCACCCGGACCGCCCGAGACCGGCGAGACACTCGCTCGCGCCGAGGCCCGGCCGCTGACGCCGCCGACGGCCGCCGACCCGACGCTGGCCCGTCCGGCCGGGGCGGCGCCGACGGCGGCGGAACCCACCGAGGCGCGACCGGCCGACCCGCCGGCCGCAGGGGAGACCGGCACCGACGCGCGACCCGCGCCCGCACGGCCCGCGCCAGGTGCCGGCGAGACCGGCACCGAGGCCCGGCCCGGCACCGCCCGACCGACGGGGGCGGAACCCACCGGGGCCGAACCGGCACGCGGCGGGACGGCCGCCGACGCCGAGCCGGAGACGGACCCACCGCGCGGCGGCACGGCCGCCGAACCGCCGACCGAGGCCCGCCCGCCGGCAGCGCGGGGCGCGACCGAGGCGCGACCTGCCGGTCCCGTGCCCTCCTGTGCAGCCGACCAGCCGCCCCCGGCGGCGTCACCGCCGGGATCGCCGTGCTGGCCCGGGATCTGGGCCCGCCCGCGCGGGGAACTGGAATCGCCGTACGAGTTCATTCCTCACACCCTGCCGTCGCGGTGGGGCGCTGCTGCACCGCCACCGGTTTGCCGTGAGATGGGACACCCGTCGAGGGCGGCACGTGCGTGCCGGTCGACTGGTGCCACTTGCGAATCAATCGGGCCAATCAGACCAACGATCCGTTGGTGCCCCCGGGCGTGTGCGCGCTGGCCGGGGTCGGCCGATCGAGCGAAGATCACCGTTGCGCCTCTCGCCTCCGTCGGCCGTCCGCACCGCTGCCCGAGGCGGACGTGCCGCCCATCGCGCCCTGGTCCGGGCCGCCCTCCGGGCTCCCGGCCAGCCCGTCCCGGCCGAGCAGGTACTGCTCGACGAGATGGTTCCAGTCACAGCCGAGGCACACCTCCACCACGAAGACCTGGAACTCACGCACCGTCATCGCCAGCACCGGCAACTCGGCCAGCGTCCGGGCCTGACCCGCGGACTGCCTGAGTTCGTCGCCGTAAATGTAGTGGACGTGGGTCAGGTTCTCGCTCCGGCAGATCGGACACCGCTCGTCGGTCGGCTCGCCGTGGAAGCGGGCCGCGTTCTTCAGGTAGGGCGAGGCGTCGCAGACGTCGTACGTGCCGACCCGTCCGGCGAGGAGCTCACGCAGCACCGCCCGCTTCCGGAGCGAGTAGTCGACCACCTGGCGCTGCGTACGCATGCGGAGAAGGGTACGCGGTCTGGTCGGGCTGGGCGACCACCGTGACGATGCGTGACCGGGGAACCCCGGAGCGGGGGTTTGCCCTGATCACGGCGATCCGCTAGCGTGCGATGTATCGGTCCGATACATCGCGGCGGTTACCGCTCCGCGTAGAGGGTACAGAGAGGATGGCCCGTGCTCGAGCTCGCCATCCTCGGCCTCCTGCAGGAGTCTCCGATGCACGGCTACGAGCTGCGCAAGGAGCTGACCGCCAAGCTCGGCGCGATCAGGGCGGCGATCAGCTACGGCTCGCTCTATCCCACCCTGCGCCGGTTGCAGGCGGCGGGGTGGATCACCGAGGCCGCCGACCCACCCGCCACCGCCGAGGAGGTTCCCGCGTTGACCAGCCGACGAGGTCGGGTGGTCTACGAAATCACCGCGGAGGGCAAGGAACGCTTCGCCCAACTGATCGCACAGACCGGGCCCGAGACGTACGACGACACGGGGTTCGGCGTGCACTTCGCGTTCTTCGCCCGGACCGACCAGGCGACCCGACTCCGCATCCTCGAGGGTCGCCGGCGAAAGATCGAGGAACGCCGCGAGGGGCTTCGTGACGTGCTCGGCCGGGCGGCCGAACGGCTCGACGCCTACACGCTGGAACTGCAGCGCCACGGTCTGGACGCCTGTGAGCGCGAGGTCCGCTGGCTGGAGGAGCTCATCGCCAACGAGCGCTCCGGCCGTGCCCCGACGGTCCCGTCAACCGGGACGGCCGGCGGTCGACGAGAAGACAACAGCCCGCCTGCCCCTGGAGAGTCCAGGAATGAGCGGCCGTGATGAAGAAGAAGGAGGCAGACGCTATGGGCTCCGTCCGCGTCGCCATCGTCGGTGTGGGTAACTGCGCCTCGTCCCTCGTGCAGGGCGTGGAGTACTACCGGAACGCCGACCCGAACGACCGCGTCCCGGGTCTCATGCACGTCACCTTCGGCGACTACCACGTTTCGGACGTGCAGTTCGTCGCGGCGTTCGACGTGGACGCCAAGAAGGTGGGCATGGACCTCGCCGAGGCGATCGTCGCCAGCGAGAACAACACCATCAAGCTCTGCGACGTGCCGCCGACCGGCGTCACGGTGCAGCGCGGTCCGACCTTCGACGGTCTGGGCCAGTACTACCGCGAGATCGTCGAGGAGTCCGACGCCCAGCCGGTCGACGTCGCCCAGGCGCTGCGCGACGCGCAGGTCGACGTCGTGGTCTCGTACCTGCCGGTCGGCTCCGAGCAGGCAGACAAGTTCTACGCCCAGGCCGCGATCGACGCGGGCTGCGCGTTCGTCAACGCGCTGCCGGTCTTCATCGCCTCCGACCCGGAGTGGGCCAAGAAGTTCGAGGACGCGGGCCTGCCGATCGTCGGCGACGACATCAAGAGCCAGGTCGGCGCCACCATCGTGCACCGCGCGCTGGCGAAGCTGTTCGAGGACCGGGGCGTCGAGCTGCTGCGCACGTACCAGCTCAACTTCGGCGGCAACATGGACTTCATGAACATGCTGGAGCGCAACCGCCTGGTCTCGAAGAAGATCTCGAAGACCCAGTCGGTCACCTCGCAGATCCCGCACGAGATGAGCAAGAGCGACGTGCACATCGGCCCGTCGGACCACGTGCCGTGGCTGGACGACCGCAAGTGGGCGTACATCCGCCTGGAGGGCCGCTCCTTCGGCGACACCCCGCTCAACGCCGAGCTCAAGCTCGAGGTGTGGGACTCGCCGAACTCGGCCGGTGTCATCATCGACGCCGTCCGCGCCGCGAAGATCGCGCTGGACCGGAAGATCGGCGGCCCGATCCTGTCGGCCTCGTCGTACTTCATGAAGTCCCCGCCGGTGCAGTACGCCGACCACGACGCGCACGCCGCCGTCGAGGCATTCATCGCCGGCGACGTCGAGCGCTGACGCGCCGACACCAGCACATCGAGGGCCGGGTCCGTGTGGACCCGGCCCTCGCCGCGTCCGGCCCTCGCAGCCGTACGCGCGACGACCATCGACGTCACACGGGGTCGAGCGGTCGGCCACCTGCCGTTAGGCTGACCGACGTGACATCCCTCGCTCGCCGCGGCTCGCGCGGCGCGGCGCGACGGGTCATCGGGGCGGTCGCCAGCGCGGTGTTCCTTCCGGTCCTCGTCGGCTGCGCGGCGCCGGGCACCGATCCGGCCACCACACCGGCAGGCGGCGCGGCTTCGCATGGCGGCGTGGCATCGGCCCGCCCGACCACCTCTGCGGCGCCGGCCGAGGCCGACTGCGTCAGGGCGGGGACTCCGGTCGCGCACCCCGGGGACGACGCCCGGCCCGGTGGCAGTGCCCCGGCCGCCACGTCGCGTCCACCCGGCACCCGACATCCGCTGACCGACGAGCAGCGTCGCGCGGAGGAGTTCCGCCGCCAGCAGGCGGCCAACGACGCCTTCCGGCAGCGCGGCACGCTCGCCGAGGAGGCGGCCAGCGGTGCCCGGGCCTGCGCGGCGGACGTCAGGAGGAGCCTCAACCTGCTGACCGCCGGCGACCGGGACGAGCCCGGGCAGGAGGCCGTCCGGCGGGCGATCGTGGCGACGGGGCTGACCGAGGTCACCGTGCGGCCACCGGGTCGACTCGACCTCGGCCCCGCCGACGGGCTGGTCTTCGCGGGTTGGACCGGCCGGGCATGCGTCTTCGGCAGCGTCCGGGCGGGCGACGTCACGGTGGAGATCGGCGCGCGCATCGCCGACGGCGGTTGTCTGCCCGCCCCCGGCTGACCCGGCGAGGGTGGTGCGGAGGAGTCCGCCTCCGGTTGACGCGGCCGGGGCGCGGACAGGACCGCCTCGCGCCGTCAGGACCAGGCGCGGCGCAGGGCGACCCCGGCCTCCAGCTCCAGCAGCTTCACCTTCCGGTCCAGGCCGCCGCCGAAGCCGACCAGCTTGCCTCCCGCGCCGACGATCCGGTGGCACGGCACGAGCACCGGGATCGGGTTGCGGTTGCAGGCCACCCCGACCGCACGGGCGGCGCCCTGGTCGCCGAGCCGCCGGGCCACCTCGCCGTAGGTGAGCGTCTCCCCGTACGGAATGCGGGTCATCTCCCGCCAGACGCCCCGTTCGAAGTCGGACCCGCCCGGCGCCGCCAGCGGCACCGTGAAGCCGGTCAGCTCGCCGGCGAAGTACGCCCGGAGCTCCGCCAGCGCCCGGCGGGCCGCCTCGTCTCCCGGCTCCTCGACGGCTCCGGAGGCCCGGCCGAAGTGGGCCCGGCACACGTGGGTCCCGTCGGTGGCGACGGAGAACTCGCCGATCGGGGAGTCGAGCACGGTCCAGCGCATCCCCCCATTGTCCCCGGTGCCCCGACGCCGTCCCGCCCGCGCCGCCCGGGCAGCCCGCGGGGCCGGCCGGCGAGCCGCGCCACCGCCGGCGTCGGCGGGCGGCGGTGCTGCCGGCAGCGCCGGCCCCGCGTGCCCGGCAGCGCCGGCACCGCGTGCCCGGAGCGGACGGGTGGGCCGTCGGCGAGAGCCGTCAGAGCAGGGTGAAGCCGAGCAGCAGGGCACCGGCGCTCAGGCTGGCGCCGCCCGCCACGGTCAGCCAGATCAGCTTGTTCGGCTTCGTGTCCTGCGGTCGGGCCACCGAGAGGAAGAAGCCGAGCGGCATCAGGACGGGCGCGGCCACGAGGAGGGCGCGGATGAGCGTGCGGGTGCCGTCGGACGCGTCGGCCTGGTCCACGTAGGGCAGCACGGCCAGCGCGAAGAGGACCAGCACCCCGGCGTGCGCGTGCCCGGCCGTCCAGAGCCCCCGGCGCACCGGGTTGTCCAGGTAGCCGGCCTTGCGCCGGGTGAGGTGCATGAGCAGGGTCAAGCCGCCGTACGCGACCGTGACGACGGTGATCAGCAGGATGCCGGCGGTGGTCAGGGTTGCCGAGGACACGGGCGCCTCCTTCTTGTCGATGTCAAGATTGGCCTTCCGCCCGAATCTTGTCAACAGCTAGATTGCCGGCGGCGGAGAGGTCCCGACGCCCGGCCCACGCCCCGCTGAACGGTCGACCCGCGACCGACGTTGCGGGGCACCGATACCGTGCAGGCCGTGGCCACGGGGACGCTGATCTTCCTCATCATCGGCGGCGCGGGCGTCGCGGTGCTGGCGCTCGCCCTGCTCGGCGGCGAGCTGTTCCACCTCGGCAACCCGGACTTCGACGGTCCGGTGTCGGTGGAGGCGGTCGCCGGGTTCACCGGGGCGCTCGGCTTCGGCGCCGCGATCGTCAACGAGCTGATCGGTGGGCGTACCCCCGCAACGGTCGCGGTGGCCCTGGCCGGGGGCGTCGCCGCGGCCGTGCCCACCGCCTGGGCGGCGACCCGGCTCAGCCGGGCAGCCCGCGACATGCGCACCGATCCCACCCCCACCCGCCACGACCTGGTCGGCGCGCTCGGCCTGGTGGTCACCCCGGTGCCCGCCGACGGCTACGGCGAGGTCCGCGTCCGGGTGGCCGGCCAGCCGGTCAAACTCAACGCCCGCGCCGACCGGCCGATCCCGGTCGGCGCACAGATCTTCGTGGTCGAGGCGCTCAGCGAAACCAGCGTGCACGTCGAGACCTACTGAACCCCCCTCGTCAAGAAAACAGGACGGTCACATGCTCCTTCTCATCGCCATCGGCGGCGCGGTCCTCCTCGTCCTCGTCCTCGTGCTCTTCGTGCTCTCCCGGATCAAGGTCGCCGGGCCGAACGAGGCCTTCATCGTCACCGGCCGCAAGGGCCGCACCACGCAGACCGCCGACGGCGGCCGGTCGACCGACAACTCTGGGCAGAAGGTCGTGCTCGGCGCGTCCGTCTTCGTCCTGCCCGTCGTGCAGAAGCTCCAGTCGCTCGACCTGTCCAGCCGGCGGATCGACGTCGGCATCAAGGGCGCGGTCAGCAAGCAGGGCATCCGCGCCGACCTGCACGGCGTCGCGATCGTCAAGGTCGGCGGCACCGAGGACGCCATCCGCGCCGCCGCGCAGCGCTTCCTGCACCAGCAGGACGAGATCGAGGACTTCACCCGGGAGGTGCTGGCCGGCGCGCTGCGCTCGATCGTCGGCCGGCTCACCGTCGAGGAGGTCATCCGGGACCGGGCGGCGTTCGCCAGCGCGGTCGCCGAGGAGGCCGAGCACTCGATGACCAACCAGGGCCTGGTGCTGGACACCTTCCAGCTCCAGGACATCCTGGCGGAGGGTTCCTACCTGCAGGACCTGGGCCGGCCGGAGGCGGCCCGGGTGCTCAAGGACGCGGCCATCGCCGAGGCGCGGGCCCGGCAGCAGGCCGAGCAGGAACGGCTGCTCGCCGAGGAGGCGATCGCCGAGGCCAACCGGAACCTGTCGCTGAAGCAGGCCGCCATCCAGGCGGAGATCGACGCCGCCAAGGCGAAGTCCGCCGCCGCCGGGCCGCTGGCCCAGGCCGAGCGGGACCAGGCGATCCTCTCCGAGCAGCAGAAGGTCGCCGAGCGCAACGCCGAACTCAAGCAGCGCCAGCTCGACACCGAGGTGCGCAAGCCGGCCGACGCCGCCAGGTACAAGGTGGAGCAGGAGGCCGAGGCGTCCCGCAACGCGGCGGTGCTGAACGCCGACGCCCAACGCCAGGCCGTCATCGCCGCCGCCCAGGCCGCCGCCGAGCAGGCCCGGCTCACCGGTGAGGGCGAGCGGGCCCGCCGGGCCGCGCTGGCCGAGGCCAACGCGATCGAGGGCGCCAAGGAGGGCGAGGCCGAGCAGCGCCGCCGTTCCGCCATCGCCGAGGCGGTCGAGCGGGAGGGTGCGGCCGAGGCCGCGGCCATCCTGGCCAAGGGTCAGGCCGAGGCCGACGCGATGGCCCGCAAGGCCGAGGCCTTCGCGGCGTACGGCGAGGCCGCGGTGCTGGACCTGCTGGTCAAGGTGCTGCCGCAGGTGGTCGAGGCGGCCAGCGCCCCGATCGGCGCGATCGACAAGATGACCGTCATCTCCACCGACGGCGCCTCGTCGCTGACCAGGTCGGTGGCGGGCAACGTGGCCCAGGGGCTCCAGCTCGGCAGCGACCTGACCGGCATCGACCTGGCCGGGCTGCTGTCGAAGCTCGGGGCGGCTCGCAACGGCGACGGGACGCCGCCGGTGGCCGGGACGGCCGTCGAGCGGCACGCCAGCTGACCTGGCCGACGCGACTGCCCGGGGCCGGGCAGAACGACGCCCGCCGAGCCGTGCAGGAGCACGGCTCGGCGGGCGTCGACGTTCGATGGGGCCGAGGATCACCTACCGGTGGTGACCCCCGGCGGACGCCGCAGTGGACCGGGCACCCGCCGCGCCGCCCGGGAGGCCGACGCGGCGGGTGTCACAGGGTCCGTCAGACGACGCCGACGGCGAACTTCTGTGCGGTGCCGAGGCCCAGGGTCGGGCTGGACCAGTCGATGGTCCGGTCCGCGATGAGCGGGTTGGCGCCGGCGGTGATCGCCTGCCCGTCGATGTACGCACGCAGATAGATGGTGCCGTCCGCGTTGTAGTCGACGAAGTCGAACACCTCCCAGGGGCCGACTGCCGTGCCCCTGGCGATCAGCGGCTTCGCGCCCGCGCTCTCCGCGGTCACCAATTTGCCGTTGACCAGGGCCCGCAGCGTGAAGAAGCTGCCCTCCTCGAGGAAGACCAGTTCGTACTTCTCCCACGCGCCGGCCGACGTGCCGCGGGCGATCAACGGCAGCGTGCCGGAGCTCTCCGCGGTCACGAACTTGCCGTTCACCGACGCCTTGAGGCTGATGACCGGGTTCGGTGCCTCGAAGTCGAACTTCGCCGAGGCGCCGATGGCGGTGGCGCTCGCGATCAGCGGCAGCGTACCCGCGTCCGCGACGACGAACTTGCCGTTGACCTTCGCCTTGAGGCTGACGCTGCCGTCGGTGTTGTGGACGATCTGGAACTTCTCCCACTCACCGATGGCAGCAGCGCCCGCGATCAGCGGCTTGCTGCCCGCGCCGTCCGCGGCGACGAACTTGCCGTTGACCCGCGCCCGCAGCCCGACGTACCCGCTTCCGGCGTCGACGATGTCGAACTTCTCCCACGCGCCCACGCTGGTGCCGCGGGCGACCAGCGGCTTCGTGCCGGAGCTCTCCGCGGTGACGAGCTTCTGGTTGATCCGTGCCTTCAGCCCGTACGAGCTGCGGGCCACCGGCGGGGTACCGACCTGGAGGAACCGGTCCAGCGAGCCCTGCGCGTCGTGCACGGGGCCGGAGAGGCCGCCGGTCACGATGCTGTTGCGCACCTGCGACGGGCTCCACGTCGGGTTCGCCGCCAGCTTCAGCGCCGCGGCGCCGGCGACGTGCGGCGACGCCATCGAGGTGCCGTTCAGCGTCTCGGCGCCCGTGGTGGAGCCGATGGTGGCGGAGGTGATGCTGACGCCCGGCGCGAACGTGTCGACGCAGCTGCCGTAGTTGGAGAACCAGGCCCGAGCGTCGATCTTGTCCGTGGCGCCGACCGTGATCGCCGCCGGCACCGACGCCGGGCTCACCTCGCAGGCGTCCTGCATGGAGTTGCCCGAGGCGACCGCGTAGGTGATGCCGCTGGCGATCGAGGCGCTCACCGCGTCGTCGACCGCCTGGACGTTGCCGCCGAACCCGAGGCTCATGTTCGCCACGGCCGGCTTGACGGCGTTCGCGGTCAACCAGTTGATGCCGCTGAGCAGCTCCTCGGTCGTGCCGAAGCCCTCGCAGTCCAGGACCCGCACCGCGACCAGCTTGACGTCCTTCGCGACGCCGTACCTGGTGCCACCCACCGTGCCCGCCACGTGCGTGCCGTGCCCGTTGCAGTCACTGGCGTCCTCGGTGGACGTGCGGTCCAGCATGGCGTTGAAGCCGTAGCTGGCCCGGCCACCGAAGTCCTGGTGCGCGATGTTGATGCCGGTGTCGAGCACGTACGCGGTGACACCCGCAGCCGACGTGCTGGGGTAGGTGTAGGAGCCGTCGAGCTTCGGCGACACCTGGTCGATCCGGTCCAGGCCCCAGGACGGGGGGCTGGTCTGGGTCCCGGTGGCGGAGGCCCGCATGACGGGCTCCACGTAGGCCACCCGCGGGTCCAGCGAGAGCCGCTTCACCTGACCCGCGTTGGCCTCCATCGAGTACCCACGCAGGCCGCTGGTGAAGACCTTGCGTACCTTGCCCCCGTTCTTCTGCGCGAGCGCGGACGCGGCGGCCCGGGTCTCGCTCGGTGTCGCCTTTTCGTCCTTGAGGACGACGATGTAGCGGCCCGGTACGACCCCGCCGGGTTCGGCGCCGCGCACGGGCGCCCGGGTCGGTTCGGCGGGCTCCGCCATCGCCGCGCCGCCGGAACCGGCGACGGCGATGGACGTCGCGGAGGCGAGAAGCAGGCCCGCCAACGCTGAGCGGCGTGCAACGCCACGACGTCTCACAAATGACTCCCCGTTGATTCGGAAGACCGTCCGCTGTGGATGCGGAACCGGTCGTACGGCCAGCCGCTGCCGGACTCGGAGGGCTGGAGGATTCCGCCCCATCATCAGTGATGATCAGTAGATGCCGCGTCAGCCATTCGGTCGATACGCCGGCGTTTCGTCCTCGGCCACGCGAAGTGGCGCGCCCGTCGTCGGGAGACGCCGGCCGGAACCGGCACCGGGTACGCGCTACAGGCCCCTGTCGCGGGCCCAGCGCAGCAGCTCCGCCTCGGCCTCGTCGCGGTCCAGCGGGCCGCGTTCCAGGCGCAGCTCCTTGAGGTGCTTCCACGCCTCCCCGACCACGGGCCCCGGCGGTACGCCCAGCAGCTCCATGATGGCGTTTCCGTCCAGGTCGGGCCGGACCCGCGCCAGGTCCTCCTCGGCGGCGATCCGGGCGATCCGCTCCTCCAGCGCGTCGTAGTCGGCGGCGAGCTGGGCCGCCTTGCGCCGGTTGCGGGTGGTGCAGTCCGACCGGGTCAGCTTGTGCAGGCGCGGCAGCAGGTCACCTGCGTCCGCGACGTAGCGGCGCACCGCCGAGTCGGTCCACTCGCCCCGGCCGTAGCCGTAGAAGCGCAGGTGCAGCGCCACCAGCGCGGTGACCTTGGAGGTGGTCTCCTTCGGATAGCGCAGCGCCTTCATCCGGGCCTTGGTGAGCCGGGCGCCGACCACCTCGTGGTGGTGGAAGCTGACCCGGCCGTCCGTGCCCACCGCCTTCGTCGCCGGTTTCCCGACGTCGTGCATCAGCGCGGCCATCCGCAGGATGAAGTCCGGCCCCTCGGTCTCGTACGACACGGCGTTGCTCACCACGGTGAGGGTGTGCTCGTAGACGTCCTTGTGCTGGGCGTGCTCGTCGATCTCCAGCTTCAGCCCGGTCAGCTCCGGCAGGAAGCGCTCGGCGAGGCCGGTGTCGACCAGCAGTCGCAGCCCGGTGATCGGGTCCGCACCGCAGAGCAGCTTGGTGAACTCGTCGCGGATCCGCTCGGCCGTGATCCGGTCCAGGTCGCCGGCCATCCGGGTCATCGCCGCGTACGCGTCGGGGTGCACCTCGAAGCACAGCTGGGCCGCGAACCGGGCCGCGCGCAGCATCCGCAGCGGGTCGTCGCCGAACGACTCCGCCGGGGTGCCCGGGGTACGGATCACCTTGGCGGCCAGGTCGTCCAGCCCGCCGTGCGGGTCGGTGAACCGGTGCTCGGGCAGGCTGACCGCCATCGCGTTGATGGTGAAGTCGCGCCGCCTCAGGTCCTCGGCGAGGTCGGTGCCGTACTCGACGACAGGATTGCGGCTGACCTGGTCGTAGGACTCGGCACGGAAGGTGGTGATCTCCAGCCGCAGCCCGTCGCGCTGGCAGCCGATGGTGCCGAACTCCCGGCCGGTCTCCCAGATCGACTCGGCCCAGCCGCGCACGATGCGCAGGGTCTCGTCAGGGTGCGCGTCGGTGCAGAAGTCGAGGTCGTCGCCGAGGCGGCCGAGCAGGGCGTCGCGTACGGAACCGCCCACCAGGTGCAGCTCGTGGCCGGCCCGCGCGAACCGGCGGCCCAACTCGTCGGCGACCGGGGAGACCCGGAGCAGTTCGGCGACGGCGTTGCGCTGCGCGGCGGTGAGTTCGCGGCGGTCGGCGGCGTGGGAAGCGGAGGCGTCGGACATGGGAGCGCCAGCCTATCGGTCCCGGTGGGGATGTGGTCCGCCGGGCGCGGGTAACGGGTGGCCGTTGACTATCGTCTGTGACGTGCGGGCCGTGCCCGGCTCCGACGTACCTCTCTGCCTTGGAGGCGACAAGATGAGCGGCGGTCTCTACCGCAGCGCGAACGCCGCCCAGGGCGGCGCCGCGCCCGGCCGGCCGTCGGACGGCGCCACGTTCATCTCCGCCGAGCCGCTCAACCAGCCGGCCATGGAGTCGACCGCGCCGCCGCAGGAGCAGGTGGGCGAGGCCAGCGCCGCGACCAACAGCGCGGTGATGGCGATCGGCAGCCTCGTCAGCCGGGGTACGGGCTTCCTGCGCAACCTGGTGATCGCGGCGGCCCTCGGCGGCGCGCTGGTCGGTGACGCGTACACCACCGCGCAGATCCTGCCCGGGATGGTCTACGAGTTCCTGCTCGGCGGCGTGCTCACCAGCGTGCTGATCCCGGTGCTGGTGCGGCGGCGCAAGTCCGACGCGGACGGCGGCCAGGCGTACGCCCAGCGGCTGCTCACCCTGGCGGTGCTGGCGCTCGGCGTGGCGGCCCTGCTCGCGGTGCTGTTCGCCTCCACGCTGACCTGGCTCTACGGCAGCGGCGAGTCGACCGGCGGCTATTCGGACCTGGTCACGGCGCTGGCCCGCCTGATGCTGCCGATGATCTTCTTCTCCGGATTGAGCGCGCTGATCAGCGCGGTGCTCAACACCCGGGGTCACTTCGCCGCCCCGATGTGGGCGCCGATCCTGAACAACCTGGTGGTGATCGCCACCGCCGGCCTCTACATCGCGATCTTCGGCGCGGACATCATCCGGCCGGAGGACATGACCACCGGGCGGATCCTGCTGATCGGTGGCGGCACCCTGCTCGGCGTGGCGATCCAGGCCGCCGGCCTGCTGCCGGCGCTGCGCAAGGTCGGCTTCCGCTGGAAGCTGCGCTTCGACTTCCGCGAGCTGGGCCTGCGCGAGCTGGGCCGGCTCGGGGCGTGGATGTTCTGCTACGTCGCGGTCAGCCAGATCGGCCTGATCGTGCTGTTCAACCTGCTGAACCGGGCCGGCCGGGAGAACGCCGCCGGTCCGCTGATCTACAACAACGTCTTCCTGCTGCTGATGACGGCGCACGGCATCATCGCCGTGTCGATCATCACCGCGCTGATGCCCCGAATGAGCGCCGCTGCCGCCGACGGCCGGTACGCGGACCTGGCCGCCGACCTGTCCCGGGGCACCCGGACGGTCACCGCGGTGCTCGCGCCGATCGCCGTCTGCTACGCCGTCCTCGCCACCCCGATCGCGTTCACCCTGTTCCGATGGGGCGCCTTCGACGAGGAGAACGCCACCGCGACGTCGGTGGTGCTGCTCGCCGCCGCGCTCGCCCTGGTGCCGTTCGCGGTCAGCCAGCTCTTCACCTTCGCCTTCTACGCCCTGCCGGACACCCGCACCCCGGCGCTGGTCAACATCCCGGTGGTGGCGCTGCGCATCGGGGTGCAGATCGTGCTCTTCGTGGCCTTCTCGCCAGCCTTCGCCGGCGCCGGCATGATGATCGGCAACGCCGTCTCCTACCTGGCCGCCGCCATCGCCTCGGCCTGGCTGCTGCGGCCCCGGGTGGGCCGCATCGGCCTCGGCGAGATCATGCGCACCGGCGGGCGGGTCGCGGTCGCGGCGCTCGGCGCGGCGGTGGTCGGCCTCATCGTGGTCAAGTTGCTGCCCGGCGACGACACGCCGAGTCGCCTGGAGGCCATCGTCCAGCTCGTCGTCGGCGGCGGGGTGATCGGCGGGACGTACCTCGGGCTGGCGATGGTGCTGCGGATCGGCGAGATCACCGAGGTCGTGGGCATGGTCCGCCGCCGGCTGGGCCGCTGACCGAAACCCGTCTTTCGGGTCACCGCCACCTCGGCTTCGCGGCCGGCGAAGTCGCTGGCGGGCGCCCTGCGGGCGGACTGCACTCTCTGTGAACGAGGATCACCAGCCTGGGGATGCGCCTGTGGATAACTCCGCGGTTCACCGCTCAGCCACCGGATCGGCCTGTGGATAACCAGCCGTACGGCTGAGCATGGTGGGCCGGTCGGGGGGAACCCCGGCGACGTCGGCGCGATCGCCGCACCGGCCGGCCCCCTCCCTGTGGGTGCTTGTGGTCAACCTCTAGATTGGCCAGTACATGTGCCAGCAACGTGGCTGACAACGGGAGCAACCGGACAGGCCGGTCGCCTACCGGCAGCTCGGCCCGGGAGCGGCGCGAAGATGACATGTCGGGGAGACCGCCAACCCAGGTAAGGTCGCTCTCGACGGGTACGGCAGGCGCCGACGCTCCGCGTCGACACCGGTCGGCCGGTTCCTTCGAAGGCAGAGCGGGAAGCCACATGCCCAGCAGCGCGGGTCCATCGATCGACACGATCACCGAGGGAGGACGGGTGACCCAGGTCGGCGAGGGTCAGGAGGCAGAGGAGAGCGTTCCTCAGGTCACGACCTTCGGTGCTCCCACGGCCGGTGAGATCCTCGCCGAGCGTTACGAGCTGGTCGAGCACATCAACAACGACAGCGCGGGTCGGCTGGTCTGGCGCGGGGTCGACGTCATCCTGCGCCGTCCCGTCGCGGTCGTGCTGCGCTACCCGGGTGGCGACTCGGCCACCGAGATGCTCCAGGGCGCCGTCGCCGCCAGCCGCGTCATCCACCCCAACCTGGTCGGCGTCTACGACGCGATCGACGAGGCCGAGCGGGCGTACGTGGTGCGGGAGTGGGTCGACGGGCGGTCGCTGCGCGAACTCGTCGCCGACGGCCCGCTGGACCCGGCCCGCGCCACCACCATCGGCAACGCGGTGGCCAGCGCCCTCGCCGCCGTGCACGCCACCGGCATGGTGCACGGCAACGTCCACCCCGGCACGGTGATGATCAGCGACGACGGCCGGGTGGTGCTGGCCGACGCGCGCACCGACGGCGCCGACAGCCAGCAGAGCGACGTCCGGGCGATCGGCGGGGTCCTCTACTTCGCCCTGACCGGGCACTGGCCGCACGCCGAGGCCCCGCTGCGGGGCGCCACCGCCGGCCACGGCCGGGCCGCCATCCCCGACGCCGTCCGCGACGCGGGGGGTGCGCTCGCCGCGCCCCGGCAGGTCCGGGCGGGCGTGCCGGCCTACCTCGACGACCTCACCATGGACCTGCTCGACGCCGAGATCGAGCCGCCCTCGTCGGACGTGCTCGCGGCTGAGCTGGCCCGGCTGGACGTGCCGGCCGACGAGCAGTTCCTGGACAACGGCGGCCCGCTGCGCTTCACCCCCGACACCGGCGAGGAACCGTCGCCGCTGGCCGCCGCCGGCGGACGCAAGGTCGCGATCGGCATCGCCGGCCTGCTGGCGGTCGCCCTGGTCGGCCTGCTGATCGGCATCACCGCCCTGCGCGGCGGCGACGACGGCCCACAGACCAACCCGGTCGCCGCGCCCTCGTCGAACGCGCCCGGTGGCGACGCCACCCCGGCCGCCGTCACGGCCGGGCCGCTGAAGATCAGCGCCGCCCGGATCATCGACCCGGACAGCAAGTCCCGGGACGAGCTCGAAGGAGCCGACAAGGTCTTCGACAACGACGAGGACAAGGGCTGGGAGACCGACACCTACAACCGGTCCAACTTCGGCAACCTGAAGAAGGGCATGGGGGTCTGGATCGACCTCGGCGACCAGCGCACCGTCAAGTCGGTGCAGGTCGTGCTCTCCGCCCGGGGCGCCTCCGCCCAGCTCCTCGCGGGCACGAACGACCAGCCCTCGACCTCGGCGGGGGACGACGCGCTCGTCACCGAATACAAGAAGACCGCGATCGGCCAGCCGTTCGAGGAGCACGAAGGCACCAAGATGACCTTCAACGGCTTCAACGCCGACCAGAAGTACCGCTACCTGCTGTTCTGGATCACCGAGCTGCCGTCGAGCGACGGCGGCTACAAGCTCGGCGTCCAGGAGATCACGGTCCAGGGATCGTGAGTCGGTCACCGCGCTCCGGGCACCGCATCCGCCGGACGTGGTGATGGGCGTGCCCGGGGAACGCACGACCGGTGGACCGGTGGGTCCGCCGGTCGCGTCGTCGGCGCCGCCGGCCGGGGCGGCGGACCTCGACCTCCTGCACGCCCACGTGGCCGGCGACCGGCACGCCTTCGCCGAGCTCTTCCACCGGCACCGGGACCGGCTCTGGGCGGTGGCCCTGCGCACGCTCGGCGACCGCGAGGAGGCCGCCGACGCCCTCCAGGACGCCCTGCTGTCGGCCCACCGGGCCGCCGGCCGGTTCCGGGGCGACTCGGCGGTCACCACCTGGCTGCACCGGATCGTGGTGAACGCGTGCCTGGACCGGATCCGCCGCCGCCAGGCGCACCCCACGGTGCCGCTGCCGGACGGCGTCCGGGACACCGACTCCGGCACCGGGGGCGTCGAGCCGGCGGCCCCCGTCCAGGACCACGACACGGCGCTCGTGGTCCGGCAGGCGCTCGCCGAGCTGCCGCCCGAGCAGCGCGCGGCGCTGATCCTGGTCGACGTGCAGGGCTATCCCGTCGCCGAGGTCGCCCGGATCCTCGGCGTGGCCGAGGGAACGGTCAAGAGCCGGTGCGCCCGGGGCCGGGCCCGCCTGGCGACGCAGCTCGGGCACCTGCGTCCCCGCCCGACCCCGCCGCAGGCGGAGCCGCAGTCCACCCCGCAACGGGCCGAACCGGCCCCGACGGCGGGTCCGAACGTGCCGGCCGTCACCCGAGGGAACCCGCAGTCGCCCGAGGGCGTCCGATCGGGGTCGGGACGGTCCCGGCGGGATGTCCACCAGGAGGACGCGTGACGGCCGGGGGGTTCAGGGAGGTCGACCACGACCTGCTCGCCGACTACCTCGGCGGAGCGCTGGACGGCACCCCGGACGAGGAACTGGTCGCCCGACTGGTCGACGAGGACGCGGCCTGGGCACAGGCGTACGCGCTGCTGGCCCCGGCCGTGGCGGACGTCCGCGCGGACCTGGCCGCCTGGGGCGCGCCCGCGCCCGAGATGCCGGCCGACGTCGCCGACCGGATCGTCGCCGCGCTGGCCCACGCCACCGCGTCCGGCCTCGGCACCACGGGCGCCGAGCCGGGCCACTCCGAGCCGGGCCACTCCGAGCCGGGCCGTTCGGGGGCGGGCGGCCGGGGCGCGGGAGACGGCGCGGCGTCCGCCGAGGAAGAGCCGGCCCAGAGCCAGCCGACGGTCAGGACGGGTGCCGGCGCGGTGCCGACGCAGCCGCTCGGCGGGTCCGGCAGGCGTCCCGCCGGCGTACCCCGGTCGGAGCCGGGCCGCGGCGGGGGCACCGGGCCGGGACGACGGCGGCGCCGCTGGACCCGGCTGGCCGGGCCGGTCGCGCTGGCCGCCGTGTCGATCGCGGCCGTCGGGCTCGGCGTCAACCAGCTCACCAGGGACCAGCAGCTGGGCGGCGCCGCGGACACCGCGATGCCCGGCACCGCGAACCGTGAGGACGCCGGCCCCGCCGCCGCCACGCCGTTCCGCATCGCCGGCGAGCCGTCGGTGCGCAGCGGGACGGACTACACCCCCGAGTCCCTGGCCGCCCTGCCGTCGTCGCCGAAGTCACCGCTGTTCACCGGCGGTCCGCCCGGGGAGCAGCCCGGCGTCCAGGCGGAGGGCGGGCGGCTGCCCGGCTCCGCCACCGGGCTCGACCGGCTCACCGACCCCGCCGCGCTGGGAGCCTGCATCGGCGAGATCAAGGCCGAGCACGGCAACGGTCCGCTGGTGGTCGACGTGGTCGACTACGCCCGGTTCCAGGGCCGCCCGGCGCTGATCGTGCGCTTCACCGACGCCACGGGAGCGCGCTGGGCCTGGGCGAGCGGGCCGGAATGCGGGGTGCCCGGGTCCGGCTCGGACAGCCGCTACCGCACGCGGGTAGGGTGAATTCGCGGCCACCGGGCGTTTGACCGTCCACGTGACCTGACCCACCGGATGACCGGCTCGGGAATCCCCGGTTCGTACGATGACGTTCTGCACATCGAAGTGCCGGCACCGCGAGGGCGTCGGCATCGGATCGGCATCGGTGCGCGCCGATGGCGAACAACACAATCGGGAGACGGCAGTGGACGAGGTCCGCAACCTGATCATCATCGGCTCCGGGCCGGCCGGTTACACGGCGGCGGTCTACGCGGCGCGCGCCAACCTCAAGCCGCTCATCATCGAGGGCGTGCAGTCCGGCGGTGCGCTGATGACGACCACCGAGGTGGAGAACTTCCCCGGTTTCGCCGACGGCATCCTCGGCCCCGAGCTGATGGACAACATGCGCAAGCAGGCCGAGCGGTTCGGCGCGGAGTTCCTCACCGACGACGTGACGCGGGTCGAGCTGAAGGACACCGGCAGCCTGGGCTCCGACGCCGTCAGCACCGTCTGGGTGGGCCAGACGGCATACCGGGCCAGGGCGGTCATCCTCTCCACCGGCTCCGCGTGGCGTCCGCTCGGCGTGCCCGGCGAGCAGGAGTACCTGGGCCACGGCGTCTCGTCCTGCGCGACCTGTGACGGCTTCTTCTTCCGCAACCAGCACATCGTGGTCGTCGGCGGCGGCGACTCGGCGATGGAGGAGGCCAGCTTCCTCACCCGGTTCGCCGACTCGGTCACCATCATCCACCGCCGGGACTCCTTCCGGGCCAGCAAGATCATGGCCGAGCGGGCACTGAGCAACGACAAGATCAAGGTCGAGTGGAACACCGTGGTCGAGGAGATCCTCGGCGACGACGGCAAGGTCTGCGGCGTGCGGGTGCGCAACACGCACACCGGCGAGTCCAAGGTCCTCGACGTCACCGGCGTCTTCGTGGCCATCGGCCACGACCCGCGCAGCGAGCTCTTCCGGGGGCAGGTGGAGATGGACGACGAGGGCTACGTCAAGGTCGAGGCGCCGAGCACCCGGACCAGCGTGCCCGGCGTCTTCGCCGCCGGCGACCTGGTGGACCACACCTACCGGCAGGCGATCACCGCCGCCGGCACGGGCTGTGCCGCCGCGCTGGACGCCGAGCGCTTCATCGCCACGCTGCAGGGCTGAACAACCGAAAACATCTGGAGGAGGAGGGTCATAGTGGGAGCAACGAAGTCGGTCACCGACGCGAGTTTCGCCGCCGACGTGCTGAAGTCCGACAAGCCGGTTCTGGTGGACTTCTGGGCCGAGTGGTGCGGGCCGTGCCGCAAGGTGTCGCCGCTGCTGGAGGAGATCGCCGGCGAGATGGGCGACCAGGTCACCATCGTCAAGCTCAACATCGACGAGAACCCGGAGACCGCCCGCACCTACCGGGTGATGTCGGTCCCGACCCTCACCGTCTTCAAGAACGGCGAGCCGGTGCAGTCGATCGCCGGCGCCAAGCCGAAGGGCGAGCTCGTCAAGCTCATCGAATCGGCGCTCTGAGCAGCACCGACGCACGTCGACCCCGTACCCGGTCCCCCGGGCACGGGGTCGACGCGTTTTTCCCGACGTGCCACACCCGGAGCCCCCGGAGCGCATAACCTCAACCCGGGGCCGCCCGGCCAGCAACCGTCCGTGCAGAGGGGGTCGTGCGTGCGTCCGATCCGACCCGGTGACCGTGGACCCGCGGTGACGGAGATCCGTACGGTGCTGACCGGCCTCGACCTGCTCGTCCCAACGGCACCGGACGCCGACGAGTTCGACACCCACACCGAACGGGCCGTGCGGGCCTTCCAGCAGTCCCGGGGGCTCAGCGTGGACGGCCGGGTCGGTGCGGAGACCTGGCGGGCCCTGGACGCCGCCCGCTGGCGGCTCGGCGCCCGCACGCTCTACCACGCCGTCCCGGAGCCGCTCACGGGTGAGGACGTCCGCTCGCTCCAGGAACGGCTGCTGGAGATGGGGTACGACGTCGGCCGCGCGGACGCCATCTACGGCGTACGGACGTCCCGGGCGGTCGCCCAGTTCCAGCGCGAGGTCGGGCTGACGCCCGACGGCTCGTGCGGTCCGCACACCATGAACGCGCTGCGCCGGCTCGGCCGCAAGGTCGTGGGCGGGCGGCCGCAGTGGCTGCGCGAGTCCGACGCCATCCGGCAGTCCGGCCCGACGCTGGTGGGCCGGACCGTCGTCATCGACCCCGGGCACGGGGGCACCGACCCGGGCGTGATGGTACCGGACGGGTCGCTGCGGTGGAGCGAGGCGGATCTCGTGCACGACCTGGCCAGCCGGTTGGAGGGCAGGCTCGCCGCCTCCGGCGTCCGCGTGCAGCTGACCCGCGGGCCGGCCCCGGAGGACTGCCTGCCGGACGTCGGCCGGGCGGAGCTGGCCAACTCGCTCGGCGCCGACGTGTTCATCTCGCTGCACCTCGACGGGCACGCCAACCCGGAGGCCGAGGGGGTGGCGACCTACCACTACGGCACCGACAACGGGGTGACCTCGGCGACCGGGGAGCGGCTGGCCGGGCTGGTGCAGCGGGAGATCGTGGCCCGCACCGGCCTGCGCGACTGCCGTACGCACGCGAAGGCGTGGGACCTGCTCCGGCTGACCCGGATGCCGGCCGTACGCGTCGAGGTCGGCTACCTCACCTCGCCCGCCGACCGGGCCCGGCTGGTCGACCCCCGGTTCCGCGACAAGGTGGTGGAGGCCATCGTCGCCGCCGTGCAGCGGATGTACTTCCCCGTGGAGCGGGACGTGCCCACCGGCTCGATCGACGTGAGCGAGCTGCGGGCGGTGGTGGCCGCCGGCACGGTGGTGGACTGAACCGCCCGCCTGCTGCCTGCCGCCTCCTGCCCGGAGCGCGTGGCCGCGAGGCCCCTCAGCTTCTGCTGGGTGCCGGGCCGCCGACCGGACGCGCCGGCGCGGGGTCAGCCCGCGGTCGAGCGGGTGGCCGGGGCCGGACGGACCGGGCGGAGCAGCGTCTCGGGGCTCATCGAGCCGAGCAGCTTCTCCAGCGCGTACTCGACGTCGGACTTCCAGCTCAACGCGGTACGCAGCTCCAGCCGCAGGCGGGGGAAGCGCGGGTGCGGGCGGACCGTCTTGAAGCCCACGGAGAGGAAGAAGTCGGCCGGGGCGACGCAGGTGCCGGCGGGGTCGGCCGCGTCGCCGAACTTGGCGTCGCCGAACGCCTCGATCGCCTTGATGCCGCGCTTGGTGAGGTCCCGGGCGACACCCTGGACCAGCATCCGGCCCAGCCCGCCGCCAGCGAAGGCGGGCACCACGTTGGCCGTCATCAGCAGCGCGGCGTCGGCGGAGACCGGGGAGGTGGGGAAGGCCATCGAGCGGGGCACGTAGGCCGGTGGGGCGTACAGGACGAAGCCGGCCGGCATGCCGTCGACGTAGACGAGCTTGCCGCAGGAACCCCACTCCAGCAGCGTCTGCGAGACCCAGGCCTCCTTCTCCAGCCCCGGGTCGCCCGCGGCACAGGCGCGGTCCGCCGAAACCGGATCAAGCTCCCAGTAGACGCACTGCCGGCACGGACGGGGCAGGTCCTCCAGGGTGTCGAGGGTCAAGCTGACCAGACGTCGCGACATTGGTGCATCCCCACATTAGGCTCGGAGGTGAGGCCGGCACGGAACGACAACGCCGCCTTCCTGCCCCCGACGAGCGATCGTACGCCGCAAACGGACGCCGCGGGAGGGGACGCGCGAATGCCTCTCCCTCCGAGGCGCCAACGGGGTCCGCGATGTGGACGCCGGTCACCGTCACGGTGGCGTACTGCCAGGCGGCGACTAGGATCGACACCGGCGTCCCGCGTCGCCATGGTCGCCGGTGTCCCGGGTACGCCGGGGCGGGAGCCACCCGAGCAGCCATCGAGGTGATGTCATGACCGGCACGACGCTCGACGACTACACCGACCGGTACGCCCGCCGCGTGCGGGGCATGACCGCCTCGGAGATCCGCGCGCTCTTCGCGGTGGCCAGTCGGCCGGAGGTGGTCTCGCTCGCCGGCGGTGCCCCCTACATCGCGGCGCTGCCGCTCGACGCGGTCGGCGAGATGCTCGGCCGGCTCGGTGCCGAGCACGGCGCCACGACCCTCCAGTACGGCATCGGCCAGGGCACCCTGGAGCTGCGCGAGCGGATCTGCGAGGTGATGGCGCTCTCCGGCATCGACGCCGCCTGCGGCGCGTCCCCGGACGACGTGGTGGTGACCGTGGGCGGGCAGCAGGCCCTCGACCTGGTGGCCCGACTCTTCCTCGACCCGGGGGACGTGGTGCTCGCCGAGGGCCCGACCTACGTCGGCGCGCTCGGGGTGTTCCAGGCCGCCCAGGCGCAGGTCGTGCACGTGCCGATGGACGACGACGGGCTCATCCCCGAGGCGCTGGAAGCGGTCATCGCCGAGCAGGCGCGCGCCGGCCGGCGGGTCAAGTTCCTCTACACCATCCCCACCTACCAGAACCCGACCGGCGTGACGCTGACCGAGGAGCGGCGGGAGCGGGTGCTCGACATCTGCGAGCGCGCCGGCCTGCTCGTGGTCGAGGACGACCCGTACGGTCAGCTGGGTTTCGAGGGGGACGCGCCGGCGCCGCTGCGCGCGCGGCGCCGGGACGGGGTCTTCTATCTCAGCACCTTCTCCAAGACCTTCGCCCCCGGCCTGCGGGTCGGCTGGATCCTCGCGCCGCACGCCGTCCGCGACAAGCTGGTCATCGCCAGCGAGGCGCAGATCCTCTGCCCGAGCGGCTACGCGCAGGCCGCCGTCTCCACCTACCTCGGCACGATGCCGTGGCGGGAGCAGCTCAAGGTCTACCGCGAGGTCTACCGGGAACGGCGCGACGCGATGCTCGCCGCGCTGGACGACCTGATGCCCGACGGCACGACCTGGACGACGCCGGGCGGCGGCCTCTTCGTCTGGGCGACCCTGCCCGACGGTCTCGACTCCAAGGCGATGATGCCCCGGGCCATCGCCGCCCGGGTGGCGTACGTGCCGGGCACCGGCTTCTACGCCGACGGCACCGGCAGCGGCAACATGCGGCTCAACTTCTCGTTCCCGTCCCCCGAGCGGATCCGCGAGGGCGTACGCCGGCTGGCCGGCGTGATGGAGCAGGACATCGCCATGCGGCGGGTCTTCGGCACGGTCGGCCGCCCCGGGGCGCGGCGGGGGCAGGCCGGCTCGGACACGCCGGGTCCCGACTTGGCATGATTCCGGCATGGTTCCCACCGCTGCCGACCGTTCCGGCGTGACCGAAGACGCCGTCACCTCCGACCTGCGGGTGCTGGTGCTCGCCGGCGGGCTCTCCTACGAACGTGACGTCTCGCTGCGG
The DNA here is from genome assembly GCF_040640115.1 of Micromonospora sp. NPDC023644. NCBI lineage: Bacteria > Bacillati > Actinomycetota > Actinomycetes > Micromonosporales > Micromonosporaceae > Micromonospora > Micromonospora sp. NPDC023644. The sequence goes on from NZ_JBFABA010000003.1 coordinate 84,051, forward strand.
TCCGGGCGCCGGGTGCTCGACGCGCTGCGTGCGGTCGGGGTGGACGCCGAGCTGCGGGACGCCGACGTGGCACTGCTGCCGGCCCTGACCGCCGATCCGCCGGACGCCGTGGTGATCGCCCTGCACGGCGCCACCGGCGAGGACGGGTCGCTGCGCGGCGTGCTCGACCTCTGCGGCATCCCGTACGTGGGGTGCGACGCCCGGGCGTCGCGGCTCGCCTGGGACAAGCCCTCGGCCAAGGCGGTGCTCCGTGAGGCGGGCATCCCGACCCCGGACTGGGTCGCCCTTCCGCACGACCGGTTCTCCGAGCTGGGCGCCGTGGCGGTGCTGGACCGGATCGTCGAGCGGCTGGGGCTGCCGCTCATGGTGAAGCCCACCCAGGGCGGTTCGGGGCTGGGCGCCGCCGTGGTCCGGGACGCCGCGTCACTGCCCGCCGCGATGGTCGGCTGCTTCGCGTACGACTCGACGGCGCTCGTCGAACGGTACGTGCCCGGCATGGACGTGGCGGTCTCCGTGGTCGACCTGGGTGACGGGCCGCGCGCCCTGCCCGCGGTCGAGATCGTGCCCCGCAACGGCGTGTACGACTACGCGGCCCGCTACACCGCCGGCCGGACGACCTGGCACACGCCCGCGCGGCTGGAGCCGGCGGTGGCCGGCGCGGTGGCCGACGTCGCGCTGGCCGCGCACACCGCGCTGGGCCTGCGCGACCTGAGCCGCGTCGACCTGATCGTGGACTCCGCCGGGCGGCCCCACGTGCTGGAGGTCAACGTCTCACCGGGGATGACCGAAACCTCGCTGCTGCCGCTCGCGGTCCAGGCCGCCGGGCTGGACTTCGGCAGGATGGTCGGAACCCTGGTGGCCCGCGCCGCAGCCCGGCACCCCTGATCGACCGGTCCACCGCCGTGGCCGGCGTGGGCCGCGCGCGGCCGCCCGGAACACCTCCTCGGGGTGGGTCCCGTCGGGCGTCCGAGGCGCGTCGCGGAGTACGGCCCGGTGGCCGTGGTGAGCGGCTGACGAGGGTTCGGGTCAGGCAGGGGTGAGGAGGCAGAACTCGTTGCCTTCCGGGTCGGCGAGGACGGTCCACGCGACCTTGGCTTCGCCCAGGTCGACGGCGGTGGCGCCGAGAGCCCGCAGTCTGGCCGCCTCGGCCTCCATGTCGTCACCCGGGTACGGGCGCACGTCGAGGTGGACGCGGTTCCACCCGGTCTTCGCGTCGGGTGTGCGGAGGAACCGCAGATACGGGCCGACGCCCTTGGCGGAGCGCAGTACCGCCTCGTGGTCGGTCACCTCGTGCAGGGCCCAGTCCATGGCCTCGCCCCAGAAGCGGGCCATGGCTCGCGGATCCGCGCAGTCGACCACCACCGCGGCGATCGGTCCGGTGTCCCGGTAGAGCGGTCGGGGGTCCAGCACGCAGAACTCGTTGCCCTCCGGGTCGGCCAGGACCGTCCACGGGACGTCGCCCTGGCCGACGTCGGCAGGGGTTGCGCCGAGATCCCTCAGGCGCGTGACCACCTCCGCCTGATGGGCCGCCGAGGTGGTGGCGAGGTCGACGTGCACGCGGTTCTTCACCGTCTTGGGTTCCGGGGAGACGACGAGGTCGAGGCAGACGGCGACGGGGTTGGGGTAGACGAAGCCCTCGGGTTCGAGGTTGGTCACGCCGGGTCCCTCGCTGGAGACTCCCCAGCCGAGCACCTCCGCCCAGAAACCGCCCAACGCGGAGTCGTCCCGAGCCTTCATGTTGATCTGCACGAGCCGCGTAGCCATGCCGGCAATGTTAGGGCTTGCCGATTCGGCGGTGGTGCCCGAACTTGATTGGTCGTTCGACGCCGACCGGAGGCTCGACGCATGTCCACCGCGGACGGTCCGCGCTCCGGTGGGTCAGGTGCCGGTGCGGCTGTCAGGGCTCAGACGACGTCGAAGATGTCGAGGACCGTCCGGCGCGGGCTGTGCGGTGGGATGAGCAACGACGACAGTGGGCCGAGGACGAGACCGGCGACTCCCGCCATCGCCCCGATCACGACAGGTGCGCTCTCGTTCCGGTCCACGGCGGCGACCGCCGTGGCCACGCCCCAGGCGGCGAGGTATCCGCATGGCGTGGTCAACAACGCCGGCCAGAGACGGCCGCTGCCCGCAACCACCGTCATGATGAACACCACGCCGATGGCGCCGATGCCGGCGGTAACCGGATACAGGTCGTGCTGGACACCGCCGACGATCGCGGCACAGATCGCCGAAGCGGCCGGCACGATGAGCACGAAGGTCACCAGGACGACCAGGAAGTTCCCGAGGCGAGTCCGCATGGTTTCAGGAGACTAGTGCCAGGGCGCACGGGTGCCGCCGCGGGGGCGGTCACGGTCTCAGGGGGGATCGCCTCGATGGCTCTGGCCCGCGAGTGGCTGCGACGGACTTCGACACAAGCCCTAGGTGCCCGACCGTTCGGACGCCTCGCCGTCCGGCTCCTCGGCCGGCGGGGTCTCCTCGGCGGACTCGATCACGGACACCGCCTCGCCCTCCAGTGGGGCGGCTTCGACCGTGGGCTGCCCGGTGAAGCTGGACGGCGTCTGCCACTGGATGCGCGGCGGCTCGGCCAGCGGGCGGCCGCCGAACTCCGCCAGCCAGGCGGCCACCATGGCGAGGTTCTCTCGCCATTGCGCCTCGGAGATGGGCGGCAGGATGGAGTCCCAGAGGGAGAGGAAGGTCCCCCGCAGCTGGAGCTGGCCGTAGGGCCGGGCGAGGAACCACATGTGCAGGTGCGCCGATCCGTCGCCCCAGCGGTTGACGTGCACCCGCGCGACCCCGTCGAGGGACCGGATGGCCCGTTCCAGCCGTACGGTCATCACCCCAAGCTCGGCGGCCAGCAGATTCGGCAGGTCGCCGAGGTCCAGATGCGAACGGGATTCCAGGATCAACACCATCGGCAACCCGGTGGGGCGGTCCATGGCGCGTACCCGCCATCGCTCGCCCACCCAGATGTAGGCATCGTCGGGGGCGTTGCAGGCGGTGCATTCCCGGTGCCCCTCGCCCTTGCGGAGCGGCTCGACCGGGACCGGGTCATCGAGTTGCTTGACACGAAGGTCGCCCTCAAAGGGAAAGGACGGCCACTGGGTGAAGTCCGGAACTGAGGGAGGGGTGTCGCGCACGACGCTGACACTAACCGTTTCCGGCACCGCTGTCCCTACCCGGACCATCCACGGAACCACGCCGATCCGGCCATCACGCGCCAACACGGAGCCGCTCTGTCCACAGGTATCCACAGGCCCCCACAGGCCGATGAGACGCCCGACACACGGCGTCATCCACAGGCTGTCACCCCGTTCCACGCGGGGTTTCACGTGAAACGGGGCAGCCTGTGGATAACCGCTGTGGATAACTTTGGCGTGGTGGCGCTCCGCTTCGCCGGGTCGTACTCGCCGGTTCCACATGAAACCGGAGGCATGTCGGACGGGTCTCGTCGTCGCTCGTCAGCCACCGCCAATGCCGTCCGCTGCTCGGCGTGCCATCGGAGATCCCGGGGGACGCCGAGGGCCGGCCGGACGCTGGCAAAGGGCGTGGGGACGGAGGAGGACAGACCCGCCTGCGCGTCTTTGCCGGACCCGCTCACACCGCTCACGTCGCGCCGTCCGACGTCGCGCTCCGATGGGCTCCCGCGCCACTGCCGCCCGTCGCCGTGGTTGCCGTCGCCAGGGGCCCGCCGCCGTGGGCGGTCGGTCTCCCCTCCCGTTCCGCGTGGCGCCCCCTCCACGTGCCCGGCGAGCAAGCTGGGCGCGATCGCCTCGCCGCAGCGCCGTTGGCTTGAAGACTCCTTGACTCCGCCGCTCCACGTACGCCTCGGCGCGCGGGTCGTCGTAACCGGGCGACTTCGGCCGCGGCAGGCCGGGCCGCGAGGTTCACTGGGGACCGGCCCCGCCCCTGCCCGGCGCCCGCCGGTCTCCCGTCGCGCGGTGCCGACCCACCCCCGAGCTGATCCCTCATTCGATGGGGCAGACGCTCAGGGCTGGGACTGGCGAGTTCGAGCCAGGCCGGCAAGCGCCACAACGGGTCGGGCACACAGCCGGGGCGCCACCGGGAGCGGACGGGTTTCACGTGAAACGGCCAGGGCGGCTCAAGCACCGTCCCGGCCGCGCCTCAGGTTTCACGTGAAACGCCGGCCGTCGTTCCAGCTCCCGGACGCGCGAGTCGACGTGCGACCGGCGGCTCGATCGGCAGCGCATGGAACGGCCGCGTGCCCCGGGGGTCACGCGGCCGGCGGTGCTGCCGTTCGCTTCGGCGCTGAGCCCGAGCGTGGAGCGAAGCCCTCGACTGGATCAGGCCTCCGGCTCCTCCTCCTGGCCGACGCCGATGAGGCCGACGATCCGCTCCAAGTCGTCGACCGTCGCGAACTCGATGGTGATCTTGCCCTTGCTCCGGCCGATGTCCACCTTCACGCGGGTGTCGAACCGGTCAGAGAGCCGGTCGGCCAGATCGGTGAGGGCGGGAGCGTGGGGCTTCGGGCGACGCTTGGCCGCTTCCTTCTTGCTCGTACCGTCGCTCAGGGCCAGCGCGACGATCTCCTCGGTCGCGCGGACCGAGAGGCCCTCGGCGACGATCCGGAGCGCGAGCTGCTCCTGCGCCTCGGCCTCGTCGAGGCTCAGCAGCGCCCGGGCGTGCCCGGCGGAGAGGACGCCGGCCGCGACCCGCTTCTGCACCGGGGCGGGCAGGTTGAGCAGCCGGATGGTGTTCGAGATTTGCGGCCGGCTCCGCCCGATGCGCCGGGCGAGTTCCTCGTGGGTGGCGCCGAACTCGTCGAGCAGTTGCTGGTACGCGGCGGCCTCTTCCAGCGGGTTCAGGTTCGCCCGGTGGATGTTCTCCAGCAGCGCGTCGCGGAGCATGGCGTCGTCGCGGGTGTCCCGCACGATCGCCGGGATGTTCTCCCGCCCGACGGCCTGCGCGGCCCGCCAGCGCCGCTCGCCCATGACCAGCTCGTACTTTTCCTCGTCGAGCTGCCGTACGACGATCGGCTGGAGGAAGCCGACCTCCTGGATCGAGGTCTTCAGCTCCTCCAGTGCGTCCTCGTCGAACACCTGGCGGGGCTGCTTCGGGTTCGGCACGATCGCGTCGACCGGGATCTCGGCGAACCGGGCACCCGGCACCGGGCTTAGTTCGGGCTGCGGCTCAGGCTGCGCCGTCACGGGCAGACTCGCCGCGGCGGGCAACGCCTCAGCCGCCGACGCACCAGCGGCGACGCCGGCCGACGGCTCGGCCGTCGCTGGCGGCTCGACGGCCTCGCTCGGCTCGATGACAGCGGTCGGCGCCGGTCCGGTCGGGATGAGCGCCCCCAGGCCCCGTCCCAGACCGCCCCGAGGACGGTTCTTCATGCCACGCCTCCCAGCGACTGTTCCGCACTACGCATTCCGGCCCACCGGCTCCTTGACGCCACGCTCGGCGATCTCCTGGGCGGCTTCGAAGTAGCTCGTCGCCCCCCGCGATCCCGGATCGTAGGTCATCACCGACTGACCGTAGCTGGGTGCCTCCGAGACGCGGACGTTGCGGGGGATGACCGCCTGGAGCACCTTGTCGCCGAAGTGGTTCCGCACGTCCTGTTCCACGGCGTCGGCCAGCCGGGTACGCCGGTCGTACATGGTGAGCAGGATGGTGGAGACGTCGAGCTTGGGGTTGAGGTGCTGGCGAACCAGGTTGATGTTGTTGATCAGCTGGTTCAGCCCCTCCAGCGCGTAGTACTCGCACTGGATCGGAATGAGCACCTCCTGCGCCGCCACGAGCGCGTTGACCGTGAGCAGGCCGAGCGAGGGCGGGCAGTCGATGAAGACGTAGTCGAAGTGACCGGGGTAGGCGGCGATCGCCCGGGCCAGCCGGGACTCGCGGGCGACCACCGACACCAGCTCGATCTCCGCGCCGGCGAGGTCGATCGTCGCCGGTACGCACCAGAGGTTGGGGATGCCCTCCACGCCCTGGGCGACCTCCTCCAGCGGCACGCTGTTGATGAGGCAGTCGTAGACGTCCGGCACGCCGGTGTGGTGCGGGACGTTCAGCCCGGTGGAGGCGTTGCCCTGCGGGTCCAGGTCGACCACCAACACCCGGTTGCCGTGCAGGGCGAGCGCCACCGCAAGGTTCACCGTGGTCGTGGTCTTCCCCACGCCGCCCTTCTGGTTCGCGACGCACATGACCCTGGTCCGTTCCGGTCGAGGCATCGTCACCTCGCCACTCGGATTAAGGATCTGCACGGCGCGCATCGCCTCCATAGCCAACGGTGGGTCATCCTCTTCGCGCGTCGGGGTTTCACGTGAAACGTACGCGGCCTCGGCGGCAGTGGCTCCGGGGGAGCCGGCCGGGGGCGCGGACGTGTCGGTGACGGGAACGGGTTCGGGGGTCGCGTCCGGCACGGAGTCCGGGGTGGGCTGCTGCGGCACGGCGGACTCGAACCGGGCCGAGGCCGAGGCGTTGCGCCGGATGGGAATCACCCGGCCGCCGGCCGAATTGCCGGCACGCGGCACGTCGGGTGTGGCGCGGGTCGTCGCAGGCTCCGGCACGATCGGCTCGACGCCGCCCGGCACAGTCGGCTCGACGCCGCCCGGCACAGGCGGCTCGACGGCGCCCGGTCGGACGGCCGTGTCGCCGTCCGGCGGCCGGATCGAGTGGCCGCGGGACGGCCCGTCGGGCGACCAGCTCGGGTAGTCGGTTTCACGTGAAACGGGGCCGCCCGCTGACCCGGTCACGCGTGGATCGTCGTACCTTCCGTCGTCATGCACCTGTCATCCCTGCCCGCTTCGGATGGTCGGTCCGCACCCCGTCAAACTGGCCGTACGCGATCGCGCCGCGGAGCATACGGTCCGGCGGGAGCGGCGGGACCGGTGAACGTCCGTCGCCGTCCGCTCCACACTATCGACGCGCAGCCAGCCTACGGCTCACGGGCGCAGCCGGTCCACGTCGGGTTCTCATCCTTCCGTCCACCCGTACCGGTTCAACGACGCAACCGCCGGCCGGGAAGCCGGTACGCGGACATCCGGCGCTGGTGTCCGGGAGGGACTCAACGTCGCCGCGACCGGCCGCCGCGCGACCTCTTCGGGGCCTTCGGCCGGGTCGGACCGACCATGCGCTCCCGCACGATCTCCACCACCGTCGTCGGCGGATCGATCACTCCCTCGCCGCAGCGGTGCACCTCGGCCTCGCCGCCGCCGAGCCGGGCCACGGTCTCCGCGTGCTCCGCAACCTCGTCGGCGGCGGACGCGCCCTTGAGGGCGATCAGCCGACCACCGCGAACGACCAGCGGCAGGCACCACGTCGAGAGCCGGTCCAGCGGCGCGACGGCGCGGGCGGTGACCACGTCTCCGCTCAGCGGGCCGATGCCCGTCGACCCCGTCGCCGCCTCGTCGGCCCGCCCCCGGAAGACCCGGACCATCTTCGCCAGCCCGAGGTGCTGCACCGCCTCGATGAGGAAGGAGGTGCGCCGGGAGAGCGGTTCAATCAGGGTCACCGTCAGGTCGGGTCGCGCGATGGCCAGCACCAGGCCGGGCAGCCCTGCCCCGGAACCGACGTCGAGCACCGTCGCGCCCTCCGGAATCCGCTCGGCCACCGCCGCGCAGTTGAGCAGGTGGCGGTCCCAGATCCGGGGGGCCTCGCGCGGACCGATCAGGCCGCGGACCACGCCGTCGGTGGCGAGCAGTTCGGCGTACGCGGCGGCCAGGTCGATCCGGTCGCCGAAGAGGGTGCGCGCCGCACCGGCCAGCTCCGGCGGCAGGACGGCGTCGGTCGGGGACGGCGCGCGCTCGGAGGCCACGGCCGGGGACGGCGCGTCCTCCGAAGCCTCAGCCGGGGACGGCACGCCCTCGGAGGCGTCCGCCGAAGACGGTGCGGCCTCAGGAGCCACGGCCGAAGGCGATGCGGCGTCGGGGTTCAGGGTCGGCTCGGGCCGGACAGGCGACGGCCCGGGCGGCGTGCCACCCGGGCCGTCCACGGCGCCGGCCGTGGTGTCGTCGTGGGTCACCCGGTCAGTCCGCCGGCCGGACGATGATGCGACGGTTCGGCTCGACGCCCTCGGACTCGCTCTCCACACCGCTCATGGCGTTGACCACGTCGTGCACGCACTTGCGCTCGAACGCGGACATCGGCTCCAGGCGCACGGGCTCGCCGTGCTCCTTGACCTTCTCGACGGCGTTCTTGGCGACGGCGGCGAGTTCCTTGCGTCGGGTCGCCCGGTAGCCGCCGACGTCGAGCAGCAGCCGGCTCGGGGTGCCGGTCTGCCGGAAGACGGCCAGCCGGGCGAGCTCCTGGAGCGCCTCCAGCGTGGCGCCGCGCTGGCCGACCAGGTTCTGCAACCGGCCGCCGACCACCTCGACGACGGGACGACCGCCGGAGACCAGCTCGTCGATGTCGCCGTCGTAGTCGAGGATGTCGAGCAGGCCCTCGACGTAGTCGGCCGCGATCTCGCTCTGCCGGAACAGCTCGCTCTCGCCGACGGCCTTCTTCTCCCGGGTGCCCGACTCCTCGTCGGTCTCCTCGGTCTCGCCGTTCACCGCGGTCGGCTCGGTCCCCTCCTCGTCCAGGGACTGGTCCGCGCGGGGGGTGCTGGTGTCGGTCACGGTCTCATCTCCGTACTCGCTCGGCCGGACCGTCGGGTCCGCTGGTTTCCCGGGGCCGGCGGGAGGTCGCCGGTGCCCACGGGCACGTCTGTCGTACGGGCAGTCTCGCCCGTGGGCCGCGCCGCGCGCGGCGGTTCCGCCCGGCGCCGGCCGTACGGCGGCTGCGCGGTGCGGAACGGGCCGCCGCCGGTCTCCCGACGGCGGCCCGGATGTCCTCAACCCTGCCGCTTGGCGGGGCCCTTCTTGGGGTTGACCGGCTTGGCGCCCGGCTTGGGGCCGGCGACCTTCGGCGCAACCGGCTTGGCCGGGGCCGGGGGGGCCGACTTGCCGCGACCCAGCAGGCCGCCCGTCTTCGCCGGCTGCACCGGGTTGCGGGCCGAGGTGCCCGGCTTGCTGGTGGCGGTCTGCGGCGGCGGGAACTTCCGCAGCACCCACTGCTGCTGGCCGAGGGTGAAGAGGTTGTTCGTGACCCAGTAGATGATCACACCGATCGGGAAGATCGCGCCGGAGACGAGCAGCGACAGCGGGATGCCGTAGAGCATCAGCTTCTGGATCATCCGCTGCTGCGGGTCCTCGGCCCAGCCGGTCTTGAGGATCATCTGGCGGCTGGTGAGGTAGGTGGTGCCCATCATTACCAGGACCAGGATGCCGGCGATGACCTTCACGGTGGTGCCGTTGGCACCGAGCCGGGCCAGCTCATCGGCGGTGGAGCCGAACTTCCCGGCGATGGGGGCGGTGAAGAGCTTCGCGGCCGAGGCGCTCTCGAACTGGCCGAGCGTCCAGCCGTAGAGGGTCTTGCCCTCGTTGGCCGGGTCGAGGCGGCGGAGCACGTGGAAGAGGCCCAGGAAGACGGGAATCTGGAGGAACATCGGAAGGCAGCCCATGAGCGGGTTGGCCTTTTCCTTCCGGTAGAGCTCCATCATCTCCTTCTGGAGCGTCTCCCGGTCACCCTTGTGCTTCTCCTGCAGCGCCTTAACCTGCGGCTGGAGCGCCTGCATCGCGCGCTGCGACTTGATCTGCTTGACGAAGACCGGGAAGAGGATCACCCGGACGGTGACCACCAGGAAGACGATGGCGAGGATCCAGGCCCAGTTGGTGCCGATCACCGCCGCGTCCGGCACCCCGATGGCGTCCCAGGCCCCATGCCAGGCCAGCAGGATCCACGAAATCGCGTAGTAGATCCAGTCGAGACTCAATTCTCAGGCTCCAGTCACATCGGCACGGCGGCGGCCGCCCGGCTCCGGCACCGGGTCGTGTCCACCTGGGTGGAAGGGGTGGCAGCGCAACAACCGCCGGGCCGTCAGGCCAGCTCCCCGGATCGCGCCGTGCATCGCCACCGCCTCCAGGGCGTAGGCACTGCACGACGGGTAGAACCGGCAGCGGGCCGGCAGAGCCGGACTTATCCACCGACGGTACGCGATGACCGGCCCGCTCAGCACCCGGGCACCGATCGTCGTCGGCCGGGGCTCGGTCGGTCCGCTGGTCACCGGGACCGCCGGCCGCGGGGCGCCTTCGCGGCGGCGATCGCCGCGTCCAGATCGGCGCCGAGTCGCGGGTACGACGCGTCGGCTGCGGCGGGCAGCGCGCGTACGACCAGGGTGCTTCCTGTGGGCAGACCGGCCAGCCGCTCGCGGACCAGGTGCCGCAGGCGACGCCGGACCCGGTTGCGGACCACGGCGTTCCCGACGGCCTTGGACACGACGAAGCCGGCGCGGGCTGGTGCGGAGGGTTGCTCCGTACCGTTGCTCCGCGCCGGCTCCGGCGAGGTTGCTGTCGCGGGATCGGGGGTTGTCGGCAGGCTCAGATGGACGACGAGCGCGCCACGGCCGGCGCGTCGACCACCCCGGACCGCTGCGGCGAAGTCAGTGCTGCGCCGCAGTCGCTGTGCGGCCGCCAGCACGACTGCCCACGTCCCCCGGACCTGACCCGGCCGGCCTCAGGCCGACAGGCGGGCGCGGCCCTTGGAGCGACGGGTCGAAAGGATGGCGCGGCCGGCACGGGTGCGCATGCGCAGCCGGAAGCCGTGGGTCTTCGCGCGCCGGCGGTTGTTCGGCTGGTAGGTGCGCTTGCTCACGTCAGGCTCTCCGTTTTCGTACGCCCCGGGCGAGGGGTCGCCGGGATCGTGTGGTGGTCCAGGCCACCTCGGCGGTGGCCCCCGATCGGTGCTGCCCGGCGGCGCGGAACCTCGGCGATGCGGGGAAGCAACCGCGGACAGCAAGCACCTATCACCCTAGCAGAGGGCGAGAGAGCAGCCGTTCCAGCCTACGCAGGGCGGCAACCACCGTCAAACACTCCCAGCAGGGCGGACACCGGGCCCCTCCGGCGACCGAAGCGGCGGTTTTCGCTGATGTCGGCAAGGGCCGCCGCGCGTCGGCGGTTGATGGCGCGCCGACAACGCTGTTACCGTGCCCGATTGCGGTCAGCGTCGAAAGGTCCGGTCGTCGCCGGCGGGCAAGACCGGACAAGGCAGTGAATCGTTCGGCACGGTGAACCCGCTTCAGCGCCCGTTCAGGCAGGGGGCAGGTCCGACCCGCATCCGGCGGGCGGCCACAATCGGTGCGTACACAGGCTGTGGATAACTTGTGGACGAGGACCGGTCGGTCGTCCGGTGGGTGTCGTTCCACCCGCGCGAACGCGGCGGGCCCGGGACGGCCGACCGGAGAAGACGGCGGCGTCGGCGGAGCAGAGGCGAGGGGGGTGGCACGACGGTGACCGGTACGACCGACCTTGCCGCGGTGTGGACAGCGACGACCGACGAGCTCGCCGACGAGATCATCTCCGCGCAGCAGCGCGCGTACCTGCGGCTGACCCGGCTGCGGGCCATCGTCGAGGACACCGCCCTGCTCTCCGTCCCGGACGCCTTCACCCGGGACGTGATCGAGTCCCGCCTGCGCCCGGCGATCACGGACGCGCTCACCCGCCGGCTGGGCCGGCCGATCCAGGTCGCGGTGACCGTGCGCGTGCCCGAGGACGGCTCCGGCCGCCCGGCGGGGACCGTCTACCGCAGCGTTCCCGAGCCCGGGCCGGCCGACCACGACGGCGGGCCGCTCGGCTACGACGCGGGCTACGACGGGATGGCCGGGCAGCGCGACGGCAGGGCCCTCGACGCCGGGCAGCCGCCGCTCATCCCCGAGCAGGCGCACCCCCAGCGGCGGCCCGACGCGGCGTCCCCGGCCCCGGGCGACGACGGCCACCACCGGCCGGGCGAGCGGGGCGGGCAGGAGGCCCTGTTCAGCACCGCCTTCGCCGAGCCGCCGCGCCCCGACCGGTCGGCTCCGCTGCGGCACCCGGCGGAGCGCCGGGGCTACGACGAGCAGGCCGCCCGCCTGGACCCGCCGACCGCCGACACCCGGGGGTACGAGCCGCGCTACCGCGAGGACGCCGTCTCCCCCCGCGACCAGCACGTGATCCGGGCCCTGCCCCGCGACACCGGCACCGACAACGGGCCCGGACGCGGTGGCGCGGATCACCGGCCCGGTGGCCGGGACGACCGCCGCATGCCCGGCGCCGACAGCGGCGGCAACCGGCTCAACCCGAAGTACATGTTCGAGACGTTCGTCATCGGCTCGTCCAACCGCTTCGCGCACGCGGCGAGCGTCGCGGTCGCCGAGTCGCCGGCGAAGGCGTACAACCCGCTGTTCATCTACGGCAGCTCGGGGCTGGGCAAGACGCACCTGCTGCACGCCATCGGGCACTACGCCACGACGCTGGGCAACGCGCGCTCGGTCCGGTACGTCTCGACCGAGGAGTTCACCAACGACTTCATCAACTCGCTCCGGGACGACAAGACCAGTGCGTTCCAGCGGCGCTACCGCGACGTCGACATCCTGCTGATCGACGACATCCAGTTCCTGGAGAACCGCGAGCGCACGCAGGAGGAGTTCTTCCACACGTTCAACACGCTGCACAACGCCAACAAGCAGATCGTGATCACCTCCGACCGGTCGCCGAAGCAGCTCGCGACGCTGGAGGACCGGCTGCGTACCCGCTTCGAGTGGGGGCTGCTCGCCGACATCCAGCCGCCGGACCTGGAGACCCGGATCGCGATCCTGCAGAAGAAGGCGGCGCAGGAACGCCTCTACGCCCCGCCGGACGTGCTGGAGTTCATCGCCTCGCGGGTGTCGAACTCGATCCGGGAGCTGGAGGGCGCGCTGATCCGGGTGACGGCGTTCGCCAGCCTGACCCGCTCCACGGTCGAGCTGTCGTTGGCGGAGGAGGTGCTGCGGGACTTCATCCCGGACGGCACCGGGCCGGAGATCACCGCCGACCAGATCATGGTCTCCACCGCCGACTACTTCGGGGTGAGCCTGGAGGACCTGCGCGGCCACTCCCGCTCCCGCGTGCTGGTGAACGCCCGCCAGGTGGCCATGTACCTGTGCCGGGAGCTGACCGACCTGTCGCTGCCCCGCATCGGGCAGGCCTTCGGTGGCCGGGACCACACCACGGTGATGCACGCCGACCGCAAGATCCGCCAGCAGATGGCCGAGCGCCGGTCGCTCTACAACCAGATCGCGGAGCTGACCAACCGGATCAAGCAGAACACCTGAGCGGCGGCCTCAGGTCGGCGCGGCGACGGCCGCGCCGAACCGGAGTCGTCGTCGCGTACGCCCGCCCGCTCGCTCGGGGCGGAGAGGGCGAGGGACGCGCCCGGCCGGACCAGTCGGCCGGGCGTTTTTCGTTCTCCACAGCCGGTCCGGCTTGACCCTCGACATGGTGGAGACCACAGGATCCGAGCCGTGTCCGTCCACCGCCCGGATCGTTGTCCACAGCTCGTTGTCCACCGGCTGTGGAAAACTACCGTCCGTCCACGCCCCGGTTACCCACAGGTTGTGGACAAACCCTGGGGACGAGCCTGTGGATGCCTGGGGACAACCCGCTGGTTGTCCACCGACGACGGTCGGCCTGTGGGGAACCTGTTGAAGGTTCTGGGGATGACGCCCTCCGCACGGCTTCCGCCTGTCCACAGGACTGGGGAGAAAGTCGGTGGATTACCGGTGGATAACCGGTGGACAACGGTGGACAACCTGGGGGCGCCGGCCGCCTGTGGACCGGGACACGAGTTGTACCCCGGGTTCTCCACAGGTAAACCACCGGTGGATAACGTGTCTGAGCTGCGCAGACGCGGGTTCTCCACAGTTTGCACAGGTGCGATGAAGATGACGAGTTATCTCTTCTAAGAGAACAAAAACCAATCATCACCGTTGGACTTCCTGTGGATCGGGCCGAGCACCGCCGTCGGCGGTCGCTCGGGCACCTGGATCCACGGGGTCGGGCGCACAGCCGATGCCCACGCGCCCTAAGGTGCGATGGGTACCCGCACGGACAGGCGGGTCGGTAGGCAGCGGTCGGCATGAGAGAGTTGTCGCTGACGTCGACGCGGAGGCATTGATGAAGTTCCGAGTGGAGCGCGACGCGCTCGCCGAGGCCGTGGCCTGGACCGCGAAGAGCCTGCCCAACCGGCCGTCCGTACCGGTGCTCGCCGGCGTGATGCTGCGCGTCACCGACGGCAACCTGCAGGTCTCGGGCTTCGACTACGAGGTCTCCAGCCAGGTCACCGTCGAGGTGCAGGGGGACGCCGACGGCGCCGCCCTGGTCTCCGGCCGGCTGCTGGCCGAGATCACCAAGGCGCTGCCCGCCAAGCCGGTGGACATCGCCGCCGTCGGCGCCCACCTCGAACTGGTCTGCGGCAGCGCCCGGTTCACCCTGCCCACGATGCCGGTCGAGGACTACCCGTCCCTGCCGGAGATGCCCGAGAGCACCGGCACCGTCGACGCGGCCGCCTTCGCCGCCGCGGTCGCCCAGGTCGCCGTCGCCGCGGGCCGCGACGAGACGCTGCCGATGATGACCGGCGTACGCCTTGAGCTCTCCGGCGGCACGCTGGCCATGCTCGCCACCGACCGCTACCGGCTGGCCCTGCGCGAGATGGAGTGGAACCCGGACGACCCCGAGGTGAGCATCAACGCCCTCGTGCCGGCCCGGACCCTGCACGACACCGCCAAGGCCCTCGGCCCGATCGGTGGCCAGGTCACCATGGCGCTCTCCCAGGGCGCGGCCGGCGAGGGGATGATCGGTTTTGCCGGCGGCACCCGGCGCACCACCAGCCGGCTGCTCGACGGGGCGAACTACCCGCCGGTGCGCTCGCTCTTCCCGGCCACCCACAACGCCGACGCGCGGGTGCCCGTCAGCACCCTGATCGAGGTCGTCAAGCGGGTCGCCCTGGTCGCCGAGCGGACCACCCCGGTACTGCTCAGCTTCAGCGCCGACGGCCTGGTGGTCGAGGCCGGCGGCACCGAGGAGGCGCGGGCCAGCGAGGCGATGGAGGCCACCTTCACCGGTGACCCGCTGACCATCGGCTTCAACCCCCAGTACCTGATCGACGGCCTGACCAACCTGGGGGCCCAGTTCGCCGTGCTCTCGTTCGTCGACGCCTTCAAGCCCGCGGTGATTTCGCCCGCCGGTGAGGATGGCGAGGTCATCCCCGGGTACCGATACCTCATCATGCCGATCCGCGTCTCCCGCTGATCGCACCCCGAGAAGACCCCGACGCACGGAGGTAGGAACACATGCAGCTCGGCCTGGTAGGGCTCGGCCGGATGGGCGGCAACATGCGCGAGCGGTTGCGCGCCGCCGGGCACGAGGTGGTCGGCTTCGACCACAACGCGGAGCTGACCGATGTCGCGACCCTGGCGGAGCTGGCGGAGAAGCTGGAGTCGCCCCGCGCGATCTGGGTCATGGTCCCCGCCGGCGTCACCGACGCGACCATCGACGAGCTCGCCGACGTCCTCGGCGAGGGCGACATCATCATCGACGGTGGCAACTCCCGCTTCAGCGACGACGCGCCCCGCGCCGAGCGGCTGAACGAGCGCGGCATCGGCTACCTCGACGTCGGCGTCTCCGGCGGCGTCTGGGGCCGGCAGAACGGCTACGCGCTGATGGTCGGCGGCGCCCAGGAGCACGTCGACCGGCTCATGCCGATCTTCGAGTCGCTGAAGCCGGAGGGCGAGTTCGGCTTCGTGCACGCCGGGCCGGTCGGCGCCGGGCACTACGCCAAGATGGTGCACAACGGCATCGAGTACGGCCTGATGCACGCCTACGCCGAGGGCTACGAGCTGCTGGCCAAGTCCGAGCTGGTCACCAACGTGCCGGGGGTGTTCAAGTCCTGGCGCGAGGGCACCGTGGTCCGCTCCTGGCTGCTCGACCTGCTGGACCGGGCCCTCGACGAGGACCCGGAGCTGGCCGAGCTGAGCGGCTACACGGAGGACACGGGCGAGGGCCGGTGGACGGTCGACGAGGCGGTCCGGCTGGCCGTGCCGCTGAACGTGATCACCGCCTCGCTCTTCGCCCGCTTCGCCTCCCGCCAGGACGACTCGCCGGCCATGAAGGCCGTCGCCGCGCTGCGTCAGCAGTTCGGCGGCCACGCCGTCCGCAAGCGCTGACCGGCATCCACGCACCTGTGTACGTCCGCCGGCTCGAACTGGTCGACTTCCGCTCGTACGAGCGGGTCGGCGTGGACCTGGAGCCGGGGGCGAACGTCCTGACCGGCGCCAACGGCGTCGGCAAGACGAACCTGGTCGAGGCGCTGGGCTACGTGGCGACCCTGGATTCGCACCGGGTCGCCACGGACGCCCCCCTCGTCCGGATGGGCGCCTCCTCGGCGGTAATCCGCTGCGCGGTCGTGCACGAGGGCCGCGAGCTGCTGGTGGAGCTGGAGATCGTGCCGGGCAAGGCCAACCGGGCCCGGCTGGGGCGGTCGCCGGCCCGCCGGGCGCGGGACGTGCTCGGCGCGCTCCGGCTCGTGCTGTTCGCTCCGGAGGACCTGGAGCTCGTCCGGGGCGACCCGGCCGAGCGCCGCCGCTACCTCGACGACCTGCTGGTCAGCCGCCAGCCCCGGTACGCCGGGGTGCGGGCCGACTACGAGCGGGTGGTCAAGCAGCGCAACGCGTTGCTGCGCACCGCGTACCTGGCCCGCAAGACGGGCGGCTCGCGGGGCGGGGACCTGTCGACCCTTGCGGTCTGGGACACGCACCTGGCCCGACACGGCGCCGAGCTGCTCGCCGGCCGGCTGGAACTGGTCGCCGCACTGGGCCCGCACGTGACGAAGGCGTACGACGCGGTGGCGGCGGGACGGGGGACCGCCGGGATCGCGTACCGGCCGTCGGTGGAGCTGGCGGAGCCCACCACCGACCGGGAGGCGCTGACGGAGGCGCTGACCGCCGCGCTCGTCGAGTCCCGCGGCGCCGAGGTCGAGCGGGGCACCACCCTGGTCGGCCCGCACCGCGACGAGCTGGCGCTGACGCTGGGCCCGCTGCCCGCCAAGGGGTACGCCAGCCACGGCGAGTCCTGGTCGTACGCCCTGGCGCTGCGGCTGGCCGGCTACGACCTGCTCCGCTCCGACGGCATCGAGCCGGTGCTGGTGCTCGACGACGTCTTCGCCGAGCTGGACGCCGGGCGGCGGGAGCGGCTGGCGGAGCTGGTGGGCGGGGCGAGTCAGCTGCTGGTGACCTGTGCGGTCGACGAGGACGTGCCGGTGTCCCTGCGCGGCACCCGGTACGCCGTGGGCGAGGGGACGGTGCGACGTGTCGGATGAGCAGCTTCCGCCGGCCCGTCTCGGCCCGGGCCGAGACGGCGGACCGACCGGTGGGGACGCCGGCGGCGCGGCGGGCGGCGACGCGGCCGGGGCGAACGGCCCGGAACTGGCGCGGGCGGTGCTGGACGCGGCGAGGGCCCGCCGGGAGTCGGCGGCCCGCACGCGTCGGCGTACCCCGGGAGGGGGCGGCGACGGCGAGGGCGGCCAGCGGCGTCTGCGCGGATACTCCGGCCCGGGGCCGGACCCGCGCGATCCGCAGCCGCTCGGTGCGGTGCTCAACCGGCTCGTCAAGGCGCGTGGCTGGCAGCAGCCGGCGGCCGAGGCGACGGTGTTCGGCGCCTGGGAGCGGGTGGTCGGCCCGGAGGTGGCCCAGCACAGCCGCCCGGTGAAGCTGGAGGACGGCGAGCTGACCGTGGAGGCCCGCTCGACCGCGTGGGCCACCCAGCTGCGGCTGCTGGCCGGCTCGCTGCTCAAGCAGATCGCCAGCGAGGTCGGCCACAACGTGGTGCGCAAGCTGCACATCCACGGCCCCGCGGCGCCGTCCTGGTCGAAGGGCCCGCGCCGGGTCCGTGGCCGCGGCCCCCGCGACACCTACGGCTGACGGTCAGCGACCCTCGCGGCGGGCCTCCCGCTCGGCGCGCTTGCGTTCCCGCTGCTCGCGGCTCCACTGCTTGCGTCGCTCCAGGTCCTGCTTCCACGCCTCCCGGGCGTGGCTCGAGCCGCCCTGCACCGCGCCCTGCACCTCCGGCGGGCCCGCGAGGCGCCGGAACGCCCAGGCCATCAGGCGTCCGCCCTCGCCGGGGGCCTTCGGGGTGGGCTTCTCCTCGGTCATCGCCTGACCTCCGGTGCGCGGTGGATGATTGGCGTACAAACCATTGGTACACCAATCATTGGTACGCTCGCAACGACGACGAGGAGGTCCGCCCGTGACCGACCAGCTCGACGGGGATCCCCTGGCGCTGGAGCAGCAGGTGTGCTTCGCGCTCTCCGTCGCCGCGCGCGGCGTGGTAGCCGTCTACCGGCCCCTGCTGGAGCCGATGGGGCTGACCCATCCGCAGTACCTGGTGATGCTCGCGCTCTGGCAGCACGCGCCGCTGTCCGTACGCGACCTCAGCCGCCTGCTCCAGCTCGATCCGGGCACCCTGTCGCCCCTGCTCAAGCGGCTGGAGGCGACCGGCTATGTGCGGCGCGAGCGCGATCCCGCCGACGAGCGGAGCCTCGCGGTGACGCTGACCGCCGCCGGCGAGGCGCTGCGGGAGCGCGCCGAGCAGATCCCGCCCGCGATCGTCGAACGGCTCGGCATGCCGGTGGAGGAGCTGCGCCACCTGCACGCCGTGCTGACCCGGGTCATCGACGCCGCCAACCGCACGGGCGGTTCCGCCGCGGCGGGTCAGGCGTCGGCGTAGACGGCGAAACCGCGGTCGGCGCAGCGCCGGTAGAAGGCGGCCAGCACGGCCAGCTCGGCGCAGGTGAAGTTCCACTGCGGCGGCTCGCCGCTCTCGTCGCGCAGCGCGTCCAGGCGGCTGTCGAGCCAGCGCAGCTGCTGCTCGGCCAGCCGCCCGTCGGCGAGCAGCGAGCGCAGCACCTGGCTCACCGAGTCGAAGGTGACGGCCTCGCCGTGCGGGCGGTGGCCCGTCACGAACCGCTCGATGCCGCCGGCGATCCAGGCGCAGCCGTCGGGATCGATCACCGGATCCTCGTCCTCGGCCGCCGCGTCCGTGGCGTAGAGCACACCCTCCAGGCCGAGCAGCAGGTCCACCAGCTCGGTGTACGCGGTCGCCCGCACGGTGCCGGTCTTGGCGATCAGCTCGGCGAGCGCCGCGGTGGGCGCGGAGATGCGGGGCATGTCGACGATGTCGCCGAAGTCGACGAACTCGGCCGGCGCGACCGGGTCGTAGAAGCGGCCGGTCCGCGGCCAATGCACCGCGACGTTGTCCAGCCCCATCTGGCGTCACCTCTTCGAGAGCACGGGTAGTTCGTATCGGCTCGATCGTCCGGTTCCGGCCGGAAAAGATCAAGGCCGGGCCGACGGCGTGGCGGCGGCGGCGTTCCCACCCGTCCGACCGGCACCGATCGTCAGGCGGCGGCGCCCCCGATCGCCCCCTGGCGTGTAGGGGGAGTCGCGGGCGGCGCGGTTCGGCCGGCTACGTCGGTCTCAGCCGCCTCGCAGGGGTGCCGAGTGGTGGTTCTGTCGCCCGCGCACAGTAAGATTGACCCTGAGACGAAGACCCGGTGCGGAGCGACGAGACACGGGCCCGGAGCGGGGCCCGCGATCATCGTCCACGTCGGGTCGAGCCGATCGCGATCCGCGGGCAACCGCGGCGACCGGCGCGTTCGACCCGCACCCCGGAATTGTCCCCGGTGCCGGTCTGCGCGTCGACGTCGCGTCCTGTCCGCCGAACCCGCGCCCGACGCGCCACCAGGCGCGCACGGCGCGAGAAAGTGGCCGAGGGTGGCAGCGCAGGACAAGCAGGAGTACGGCGCCGGGTCGATCACCGTTCTCGAGGGGCTGGAGGCGGTCCGGAAGCGCCCCGGTATGTACATCGGGTCGACCGGTGAGCGCGGTCTGCACCACCTGGTGTGGGAGGTCGTCGACAACGCGGTGGACGAGGCGCTGGCCGGCCACTGCGACACCATCGACGTGGTGCTGCTCGCCGACGGCGGGGTCCGGGTCACCGACAACGGCCGGGGATTCCCGGTCGACCTGCACCCGAAGCTGAAGAAGCCGGGTGTCGAGGTCGCGCTGACCGTGCTGCACGCGGGCGGCAAGTTCGACGGCAAGGCGTACGCCGTCTCCGGCGGTCTGCACGGCGTCGGCGTCTCCGTGGTGAACGCCCTCTCCACGAAGATGGCCGTGGAGATCCACAAGTCCGGCTTCGTCTGGCGGCAGCAGTACCACAACTCCAAGCCGACCCCGCTGGAGAAGGGCGAGACGACCGACCGCACCGGCTCCGCGGTCGCCTTCTGGCCCGACGCCGACGTGTTCGAGACGGTCGACTTCGACTTCCAGACCATCTACCGGCGCCTGCAGGAGATGGCCTTCCTCAACCGGGGCCTCACCATCCACCTGCTCGACGAGCGGGTCCCGGAGGGCGAGGAGGGCAAGCCGCGCGAGGTCACCTTCTGCTACCAGGGCGGTATCGCCGACTTCGTCCGCCACCTCAACGCCTCGAAGAACCCGATCCACAAGACCGTGGTCGAGTTCGGCGCCGAGGAGGACGGCATGTCGGTCGAGATCGCCATGCAGTGGAACGAGTCGTACGGCGAGTCGGTCTACACCTTCGCCAACACGATCAACACCCACGAGGGCGGCACCCACGAGGAGGGCTTCCGGTCCGCGCTGACCAGCGTCGTCAACCGGTACGGCACCGACAAGAAGCTGCTCAAGGGCGACGAGAAGCTCTCCGGCGAGGACATCCGCGAAGGCCTGGCCGCCATCATCTCGGTCAAGCTGGCCAACCCGCAGTTCGAGGGCCAGACCAAGACCAAGCTGGGCAACACCCCGGTGAAGAGCTTCGTGCAGCGGGTCTGCAACGAGTGGCTGGTCGACTGGTTCGACCGCAACCCGGCCGAGGCGAAGATCATCATCCAGAAGGCGTCCCAGGCCGCCCGGGCCCGGATCGCCGCGCAGCAGGCGCGCAAGCTGGCCCGGCGCAAGTCCCTGCTGGAGTCCGGCTCGATGCCGGGCAAGCTGGCCGACTGCCAGTCCACCGACCCGCGCGAGTCCGAGGTCTTCATCGTCGAGGGCGACTCGGCCGGCGGCTCGGCCAAGCAGGGGCGCGACCCGCGTACCCAGGCGATCCTGCCGATCCGGGGCAAGATCCTCAACGTGGAGAAGGCCCGGATCGACCGGGTGCTCAAGAACAACGAGGTCCAGGCGCTGATCACCGCCTTGGGCACCGGCATCCACGACGACTTCGACATGGAGAAGCTGCGCTACCACAAGGTGGTGCTGATGGCCGACGCCGACGTCGACGGCCAGCACATCCAGACGCTGCTGCTCACGCTGCTGTTCCGCTTCATGCGCCCGCTGGTCGAGATGGGGCACGTCTACCTGGCCGCCCCGCCGCTCTACAAGATCAAGTGGAACAAGCGGGGCGATGACGCACAGTACGCGTACTCGGACCGCGAGCGGGACGGCCTGATCGCGCTGCGCCAGCAGAAGAAGCCGAACGCGAAGCCGGACGACATCCAGCGCTTCAAGGGCCTCGGCGAGATGAACTACCCCGAACTGTGGGAGACCACGATGAACCCGGCGACGCGTACGCTGCGTCAGGTCACGCTCGACGACGCGGCCACCGCCGACGAGTTGTTCAGCGTGCTGATGGGTGAGGACGTCGAGGCGCGCCGCTCGTTCATCCAGCGCAACGCCAAGGACGTCCGTTTCCTGGACATCTGACGGATCTCGGCGGGCCAGCCGGTCATCCACCGGCCAGCCCGCCGATCCACAGAGTTATCCACAGCGCGGCCGGTATCCACAGCCGTTATCCACAGCACGAAAACGACTCTGAGTCTGATAAGGGTTAACAGTGACCGATATCCCCGAGTCCACACCGAACGAGCCCGAGGTTCCCGAGACCATCGCCGCCGTCGTCGCGCACGACCGCATCGAACCGGTCGGGCTCGAGGTGGAGATGCAGCGCTCCTACCTCGACTACGCGATGAGCGTCATCGTCGGGCGGGCGCTGCCGGACGTCCGGGACGGGCTCAAGCCGGTCCACCGCAAGATCCTCTACGCCATGTTCGACTCCGGCTACCGACCGGACCGGGGCTACGTGAAGTGCTCCCGCGTGGTCGGCGACGTGATGGGCCAGTTCCACCCACACGGCGACTCGGCGATCTACGACGCGCTGGTCCGGATGGCGCAGCCCTGGTCGCTGCGCTACCCGCTGGTCGACGGCAACGGCAACTTCGGCTCGCCGGGCAACGACCCGGCCGCCGCCATGCGCTACACCGAGTGCAAGCTCGACCCGCTGGCCATGGAGATGCTGCGGGACATCGACGAGGACACCGTCGACCTCCAGGACAACTACGACGGCCGGGCCAAGGAGCCCACCATCCTGCCGTCGCGGATCCCGAACCTCCTCGTCAACGGCTCCGAGGGCATCGCGGTCGGCATGGCCACCAAGATCCCGCCGCACAACCTGCGCGAGATCGGCGCGGCCGTGCAGTGGTGCCTGGAGCACCCGGAGGAGGACGAGGCCACCACCCTCGACGCGCTACTGGAGATCGTCAAGGGGCCCGACTTCCCCACCCACGGCCTGATCGTGGGCACGCAGGCGATCCAGGACGCGTACCGCACCGGGCGCGGGTCGATCCGGATGCGGGCCGTGGTGGAGGTCGAGGAGGACAAGCGGGGCCGCCCCTGCCTGGTCGTCAGCGAGCTGCCCTACCAGGTGAACCCGGACAACCTGGCCGAGCGGATCGCCGAGCTGATCAAGGAGGGCAAGCTCGCCGGCATCGCCGACATCCGCGACGAGTCCTCCGGGCGTACCGGCATGCGGATCGTGCTCGTGCTCAAGCGCGACGCGGTCGCCAAGGTGGTGCTGAACAACCTCTACAAGCACACCCAGCTCCAGGAGACCTTCGGCGCCAACATGCTGGCGCTGGTCGACGGGGTGCCGCGCACGCTCAACCTGGCCCAGTTCATCCGCTACTACGTCGAGCACCAGATCGACGTGATCCGCCGGCGGACGGCGTTCCGGCTGCGCAAGGCGGAGGAGCGGGCGCACATCCTGCGCGGTCTCTCCAAGGCGCTGGACGCCCTCGACGAGGTGATCGCCCTGATCCGGCGTTCGCCCACCGTCGAGGACGCCCGGCAGGGCCTGATCCGGCTGCTGGAGATCGACGAGATCCAGGCGACCGCGATCCTCGACATGCAGCTGCGCCGGCTCGCCGCGCTGGAGCGGCAGCGGATCCTCGACGACCTGGCCAAGCTGGAGCTGGAGATCGCCGACCTCAAGGACATCCTCGCCAAGCCCGAGCGGCAGCGCAGGATCGTCTCGGAGGAGCTGGGCGAGATCGTCGCCAAGTGGGGCGACGAACGGCGCACCAAGATCGTGCCGTTCGAGGGCGAGGTCTCCATGGAGGACCTCATCGCCCGCGAGGACGTGGTCGTCACGATCACCCGCACGGGCTACGCGAAGCGGACCAAGGTGGACCTCTACCGGTCCCAGCGGCGCGGCGGCAAGGGTGTCAGCGGGGCGACGCTCCGGCAGGACGACATCGTCAGCCACTTCTTCGTATGCTCGACCCACGACTGGATGCTCTTCTTCACCAACAAGGGGCGCGTCTATCGGGCGAAGGCATACGAGCTTCCGGAGGCCAGTAGGGTGGCCAAGGGCCAGCACGTGGCCAACCTGCTCGCGTTCCAGCCCGACGAGCAGATCGCGCAGATCATCGAGATTCCGGACTACCAGGTGGCCCCCTACCTGGTACTTGCCACGAAGAACGGCCTGGTGAAGAAGACTCGGCTCGAGGAGTTCGACTCCCCCCGGTCCGGCGGCATCATCGCGATCAACCTGCGCGACGAGGACGAGCTGGTCGGGGCGGCGCTCGTCGCGCCGGAGGAGGATCTGCTGCTGGTCTCGAAGAACGCGCAGGCGATCCGGTTCAACGCCAGCGACGAGGCGCTGCGCCCGATGGGGCGGGCCACCTCGGGCGTGATCGGCATGCGCTTCAGCGAGGACGACGTCCTGCTGGCCATGGAGGTCGTCCGCGAAGGACTGGACGTCCTGGTGGCCACGAACGGGGGATACGCGAAACGCACCCCGATCGAGGAATACCCCGTGCAGGGCCGGGGAGGTAAGGGCGTGCTGACTGCGAAGATCACCGAGCGGCGCGGTGGTCTGGTCGGCGCGGTGGTGATCGACCCGGACGACGAGCTGTTCGCGATCACCAGCAACGGTGGTGTCATCCGGACTCCGGTGAAGCCTGTACGCCGCACGCGTGACCGGAACACAATGGGGGTCAAGCTGATGGACCTTCCGGATGGCGTGACTATCGTGGCGATTGCTCGCAATGCCGACGAGCCTGACGAACAGGACTAGTTGAATGACGGAGACACAGGCGAAGTCGGGGAACACGGGGACCTCGGCCACCCCGGTCGACGAGGAGGCCGCGAAGAGCGGCACACCAGCGACCGGCCGCGCGGCCGTGGGTCGGGCCACCGTCCCCGCCGACGCGCCTGCCCCGAAATTCACCCGGGCTCCCGGAATGACACCGCCTCCGGACAAGCCCTCCGAGGACGGGGACGCCGCGGACAGGACCGAGACGGTGGGGGTCGACAAGCCGGCCCCCGTCGCCAAGCCGGCCGCCGCCACACCGACGACCACGCAGCCGCTGAAGGTCGGTGCCGGCCAGTCGACCGGCACCACCGGGACACAGCCGCGGGTCACGGGCGCCACCGGCACCCAGCCCCGCGTCACGGGCACCGCGAAGCCGCAGCCGGACGGGGCCCGGCCGACCGGGGCAGGCCGCCCGGCCAGCGGGGGCGGCCTGCCGCCGGGGGTCAGCGGCGCCGCGGCCGTCGGGGCGGCACGCGTGGGTGATGCGGTACGCGCCGCGCGTACGTCGGTCAGCTCGGCCGCGTCGCGCGGACCGCGCCGGGCCCGGCTGAACCTCAAGCGGATCGACCCCTGGTCCGTCATGAAGTTCGCATTCGCGGTCTCGGTGGTGCTCTTCATCGTCGTGGTGGTGGCCACCTCGGTGCTCTACCTGGCCCTCGACGCGATGGGCGTGTTCACCAGCGTCAACGACAGCCTGACCGACCTGGTCAGCGCGGGCGGCGGCCAGAGCACCAGCGGCTTCCAGATCACCGCCAAGGGCGTGATTCTCAGCTCGGCGCTGATCGGCCTGGTCAACGTCGTGCTGTTCACGGCGCTCGCCACGCTCGGGGCGTTCGTCTACAACGTCTGTGCGGACCTGGTCGGCGGCATCGAGCTGACCCTCGCCGAGCGCGACTGAACCACCTCGGAAGCCGGGGCACCGCCGAACGCGGGGCCCCGGCTTCCGTGCATCCCGGGGACGTCGCGGGGCGCCTCGGCGGGCCGTACGGGCGGCGTAATCGGCTGGGTCGGACGCGGAGCCTCCGGTAGGTTCAGAGGCGACGGCAACGCCCGGACGTCGTGCCGGCCCCCGATTTGGGGCCGGACGGACGGATGGGTTAACCTTGCTCGTCGCCACGCGGGGCTATAGCTCAGTCGGTTAGAGCGCAGAGCTGATAACTCTGAGGTCGCTGGTTCGATTCCAGCTAGCCCCACCGCACATCGTCCGACGGGCAGTCGAGCACGAGGGGTAGGCCCCATGTTCAAGAAGCTTCTGATCCTGGCCGGCATCGTCGGTGTGGCAGCCGTGGTGGCCAGGAAGGTCAAGGCTTCCAACGACGAGCGCGCCCTCTGGCACGAGGCGACCACCGCGCCCGACCTGCGCTGATCCCGCTGGCACTGCCGGCACCGGCGGCATCGTCCGCCCCGGGGGCCCTAGCTCAACTGGCAGAGCACTGCCTTTGCAAGGCAGGGGTTAGGGGTTCGAGTCCCCTGGGCTCCACCAGCACTTTCCTCGGTTGATCTCGGCCCCGAATGCAAGGCCGCCGCCCACCGGCCCCTAGTCGGGTTACCGGGGCGTCAACACACAGAACTCGTTGCCATCGGGGTCGGCCAGCACCACCCAGTTGACCTCGCCCTGGCCGATGTCGATTCGGGTCGCCCCGAGGGAGAGCAGCCGCTCGACCTCCGCCTGCTGGTCACCGTGGACCGGTGGAGCGAGGTCGAAGTGCAGTCGCTGCTTGCCCGTCTTCGGCATCAGCGGTGGACCACCCCACGTGATCTTCGGACCGCCGTGGGGTGAACGGATCGCGGTCTCCTGGTCCTGATCCCAGACCAGCGGCCATCCCAGCGCCTCGCTCCAGAAGTAGCCGACCTCCCGCGAACCGTCGCAGGCCAGTGCGCCGACGAATCCGCAGTCGGCGAGGAAGTTGTTGCCCGGCTCGATGACGCAGAACTCGTTGCCGTCGGGGTCGGCGAGCACCATGTGACCTTCCTCGGGGCGTTGGCCGACGTCGATGTGCCGGGCGCCAAGCTCCAGGGCCCTGGCCACCGTCTGCCGCTGGTCCTCCAGGGACGTGCTCGTCAGATCGAAGTGCATCCGGTTCTGGCCGACCTTCCGGCGTCGGGTCGGGAGGAAGCGGAGCCGGAACCCGGTGTCGTCGCTGGGCAGGAGCGTGACACCGTCGTGTGGTTCGTCGGCCAGGTCCCAACCCAGGACCCCGGACCAGAACCGGGCGAGGCTCAGCGGCTCGCTCGCATCGAAGCTGAGTGCGAACAGTTGGCAGGTCATCCCTCTGCTCATCTCCGATCCGACCGCTGTCGACACGGGACGCCGTGCCAGCCGGTCGACCGGGAGCCTACGGGTGAGCCCGCGTCACCCGCAGCCAGGTTTTTCGCCGGCAGCCGCAAGGTGCGGGCTCGTCCCACCGCGTTGTCGGGACCCTGGGGCGTTGGCCTCGTGCGCCTCGCTGCCATGGTCGTCCGGCACACGAGCAGCCTGCCAGGGAAGCTGTGGCGTCGCGGCCGAGGCGACCTGACCCAGCCAGCAGCGTCCCCGGTCAGCGCAGGAACGTGAAGAGCGTTCCCGTGGCGTCCAGGGGCCGCGGCGTGCCCGCGAACCGGTGGACGCCGACGGAGAACCGCACGTCGTCCGGAGCGTGGAACGCCTCCTCCACGAAGCCGGCGTCGCGAAGCCACCTCCGCACGGCTGGCGTCAGGTCCGGTGTGCGCCGCGCCCGGGTCCAGATCACGGTGGCACCCGCTGCGCAGAACTGAGGAAGGGCGGCGACCGTCCGCTCCACGTCGGCGTCCGAGATGTTGCCGAAGACACCGACCATGAGCACCAGGTCGGCCGGAACCGCCCCGGCATAGGAGGAGAACCGGCCCGCGTCCGCCTGTCTGATCACGAGGTGGGAGAGCCCGGCCCGGTCGGCGGCGGCCCGTGCGGCGGCCACGTTGCCGGCGTCGTACTCGAGCAGGGTCGCGTGCAGCCGTCGGGCGTCAGGCCGCGTGGCCAGGACGCCGATGAGGTCGTGGCCCTGCCCCGCGCAGGCGCTGACCACCGTCAGCCGCTCGTCGGAGCGCTCGTCGAGCCACGAGGCGATGTGCCGCCGCACCAGCCGCAGTCGCCGCGACAGCGGGGAGTTCGCGTCGGCGTAGGGCTCGTGCCACGCCTGCCAGTCGGCCCGGACGGTCACGGGCGGAAGTGCTCACACAGCAGCGCGAGGAGCCCGTGGCCGTCCTCGATCCGCGCGTCCGGCTTGACTTCCGGGAGCGCCGCCTCCCGGTCGGTGCGGGGCGAGCGCATCAGGATCGCGGCGCCCGTGCCGGCGCGCCGGGCGCAGACGACGTCGCGATTCACGGTGTCGCCGACGAACCAGCAGTCGCCGATCGGCACCGCGATGGCGCGGGCCGCCAGCAGTGCCAGTTCCGGGTTCGGCTTGCGGGGCCCGGCCTCGTCGCTGTAGAACTCGGCCCCGAAGAGTCCGGAGAGCCCAGCGGTGGCGAGGAAGTCCCGGTGGGCGGCGCCGCAGAGCGTGTTGCTGACGACCGCCATCGGCAGACCGGCCTCGGCGGCGTGGCGCAGGGCCTCGGGGATGCCGGGCCGCACCGCCCACTCCGCCCGCCAGGTCCAGGCGTACGCCAGTGGGGTCGCCTCCCGCTCGACGGCGGCGCGGGCCTCCCGCGGCCAGGACCGGGTCACGAAGTCGGCCCACACCTGGCCGTGCGGCAGCTCGACCGGGTCGCCCGTCCTGCCCACGTCGTCGCGCCACAGGGCGTACGCCCGCGCGCCCTCACCCAGGTCCCGGGCGATCCGCTCGTCCGGCACCGCGCCGTCGACGAGCTCGGCCAGCCGCCGCACCAGCCCCGGAGCGGCCGGCGGTGGGGGTGGCGCGTCGGCCAGGACGCCGCCGAAGTCCAGCAGGAGAGCCCGAGGGGTACGAAGCATGCCGCCATCCTCGCGCACCGGGACGGGGAACGAGGGGGACTGCGGTCGGAGTGGACGTGACCGCAGGATCCCCCTCGCCGTGGTCGGGCTGCCCTGGACAGGTCGCGCTACGCCAGCGCGTCGACGGTCGAGCCCGCCGTCGTCCGGCTCCGCGTGACGCGGCGGCGCCGGGTGGGCAGCCCGAGCGTCGGGTTGGCGACGCCCCAGGCGGCACCCTTGCAGACCAGCTCCTTGTAGACGGCCGCGAGGCGTCCGGTCAGGGCCGCCCGCCGGGCGCGGTCGTCGGCGGTGACGTACTGGATCAGGCCCTCGCCACGGCCGAGCGAGATGCACTGGTTGAAGTAGCGGATCCGGCTGGTCGGCAGCTTTCCCCCGGCCAGGCGCGCCGCGATCGCGTCGGCGGCCTGCCAGGCGGTCGGAACTCCCGAGGCGCACGACATCCGCAGCGGCTTGTCCCCGGGGCCCGTCACCATGGCGGCGTCGCCGACGGCGTACACGTCCGGGTGCGACACCGACCGCATGGTTCCGTCGACCACGATCTGGCCGGAGTCGGTGACCTCCAGGGCGGTCGCCCGCGCGATCGGGTGGACCGCGAAGCCGGTGGTCCACACGGTCACCGCCGCCGGGATGGCCCTGCCGTCGGCGGTGGCGACGCGGTCGGCTTCGACGCCGGTGACGGTGGTGTGCTCGTACGCGGTGATGCCGAGCCTGTCGAAGACCTTCCGCAGGTGCTCACGGCCCCTGGGGGAGAGCCAGTCGCCGAGACCGCCCCGGGCGGCGAGGGCGACGTCGAGGTCCGGGCGGGCCTCGGCGATCTCCGTCACGGCCTCCAGGCCGGTGAGGCCGCCCCCGACGACGAGCACGGTCTGCCCGGCGTCGAGGCGGGCCAGGCGCTCGCGTAGCCGGAGTGCTCCGGGGCGGCTGGAGATCTCGTGGGCGTGCTCGGCGGCCCCCGGGACGCCCCGTGGGTCCCAGCCGCTCCCGAGGGCGTAGACGAGCGTGTCGTAGGCGAGCTCTCCGGCGCCGTTCGCGTCGACGACGGCGACGGTCCTGCCCTCGACGTCGACGCCGGTGACCCTCGCCTGCCTCAGCCCGACGCCGGTGCCGGCGAACATCCCACGCAGTGGCCGGGATGTGAGGTCCTGACCGGCCGCCAGCTGGTGCATGCGGACGCGTTCGACGAAGTCGGCCCCTTCGTTGACGACGGTGATGGAGACGTCCTCCCGGTGGAGCCGTCGGGCGATGCGGCCGGCGGCGATGGCTCCGGTGTATCCGGCTCCGAGGACGATGATGCGGTGCGGCATGTCCATGCTCCTGTCTCGCGCGGTTTGCCACTTGAACCGGGTGGCCCGCCGTTTCCTGACAGAGGCAGCGCGTGAAGCACGTCACATGATGGTCAGAAGGCGTGGAACAGGGGCTCGCCGTGGTCGGTGGCAGCCCACTGCGCGGTCGCCCGTTCGAGCTTGTCCGGGTTGGCCTGGTTACGGAACGCGGCGATGCCCTCGGCCGTGACCTCCAGGCACATGACGCCGACGACCCGGCCGTCCACGACGGCCAGGACGGCGGGGCCGCCGTTGACGGTCCAGACGTGGACCTCGGGCGTGCCACCGACCAGGGCGCGCTTGGCCTTGCCGGGCCTGAACAGACCCCACAGGAACTTCGCGACCGCGACCGCGCCCTCGAACGCCTTGGCCCGGGCCGGGACCTTTCCGCCGCCGTCGCCGACCGCGACGACGTCCTCGGTGAGCAGACGCAGGAGCGGCTCCATCCGGCCGCCCGTGGCGGCCGTCAGGAACTCCGCCACGACCCGCCGGGCGGCGGCCTCGTCGACCTCGGCACGGGGCCTGCCGTCCGCGACGTGCTTCTTGGCGCGGTGGAGGATCTGCTGGCTGGCGGCCTCGGTGATGTCGAGGATCGCGGCGATCTCGCGGTGCGGGTAGTCGAAGGCCTCCCGCAGCACGTACACCGCCCGTTCGCCGGGGGAGAGCCGCTCCAGGAGGGTGAGGACCGCGTACGAGACCGATTCGCGCTGCTCGGCCGTCTCGGCCGGGCCGAGCATCGGGTCCCCGGCGAGCAGCGGCTCGGGAAGCCACTGGCCCGGATAGGTCTCCCGGCGTGCCCGGGCGGAGGCGAGCTGGTTGAGGCACAGGTTGGTGAGGACCTTCGTCAGCCAGGCCTCGGGGACCTCGATGCGTTCGACGTCGGCGGCCTGCCAGCGCAGGAACGTCTCCTGCACGGCGTCCTCGGCCTCGGCGGCGGAGCCGAGGAGACGGTAGGCGATGGCTTCCAGGCGGGGCCTGGCGGCCTCGAACCGCTCGACGTCGTCCGCCGTCAAGGACATGGCCCGATCCTAGGCCGCGCGGCACGGATCGGAACCGGGCCACCGCGGCGCCGACGCCGCCGGCGGCACGTTAGCGTCGGGTGCGTGACCACCGGATCCCCACGCGTGCTCCCGGCCGACAGCGGCATCGCGGAGGCCGCCTCCGTCCTGCGTACCGGCGGGTTGGTGGCCTTTCCCACCGAGACCGTCTACGGGCTCGGCGCGAACGCGCTGGACGCCCGGGCCGCCGCCCGGATCTTCGAGGCGAAGGCGCGGCCCAGCTTCGACCCGCTGATCACGCACCTCGCCGACGCGGCCGAACTGGAGAAGCTGGTCGGGGCGGTGCCGGCGGCGGTGGCGGCGTTGGCCGAACGCTTCTGGCCCGGGCCGCTCACGCTGATCGTGGACCGGCCGGCCGCGATCCCGCCGATCGTCACCTCCGGGTTGGCGACGATGGCGGTCCGGGTGCCCGACAACGCGTACGCGCGGGCGCTGATCGCCGAGGCCGGGGTGCCGGTGGCGGCGCCGAGCGCGAACCGGTTCGGCCAGCTCAGCCCGACGCGGGCCGAGCACGTGGTGCGGGGCCTGGGTGCCGCCGTGGACGTGGTGCTCGACGGCGGGCCGACGCGGTGCGGCATCGAGTCGACCATAGTGGACGCCCGGGGCGGGCGGCCGGTGGTGCTGCGCCTCGGCGCGTTGCCGGTGGAGGCGCTGGAGGAGGCCGCTGGCCCGGTGACCGTACGCCCGGGCAGCTCCGGGCAGCCGGTCGCGCCCGGCACGCTGGCGGCGCACTACGCCCCGCGTACGCCGCTGCGGCTGGCCTCGGGCGGCGAGCCGCCGGCGGCCGACGGGGTCCGGCGCGGCTTCCTGGCCTTCCGGGACCGGCCGGCGGGCGACTGGGCCGCCGTGGAGGTGCTCTCCGCAGCCGGTGACCTGACGGAGGCCGCCGCGCGGCTGTTCGACGCGCTGCACGAGCTGGACGCCACCGGGGTCGGCGAGATCCTGGTCGAGCCGGTCCCCGAGGTGGGCGTCGGCCGGGCGATCAACGATCGGCTGCGCCGCGCCGCCGCCACCTGGCATCCGGCGGGGTGAGACGGGCGCGGAACGCGGCCCACCTCGCCACGGTTCGCCGGCGCTTCCACCGCCCGTGCATGGGCGGGGAGGACGGGGGTAGGAGAAACGGCAACAACCCCCTGGAAGTGAGGTGTCAGCCAATGCCGACCGCACGCGAGATCATGACGAACGACGTGACCTGCATCCGTGAGCAGGACGACCTCAAGACGGCCGCGAAGCAGATGGCCCAGCTGGGTGTCGGCTCGCTGCCGATCTGCGGGGACGACAACCGGCTCAAGGGAATGCTGACCGACCGCGACATCGTGGTGAAGGTCCTCGCCGAGGGCCGCGACCCGGGCCGCGTCACCGCCGGCGAGCTCGCCCAGGGCGAGGCGGTGACGATCGGCGCCGACGACGACGCGGCGGAGATCCTGCGGACCATGAGCCAGCACAAGGTACGCCGGCTGCCGGTGATCGACGGGCACGAGCTCGTCGGCATCGTGGCCGTCGCCGACGTGGCCCGTTCCCTGCCCGAACGCCCGGTGGGCGACCTCATCGAGGCCATCTCCGAGCGCGCCTGACCGCCCGTCACGACCGATCGCCGCCCTCCGGCCCCGGCCGGGAGGCGGCGATCGTCGTACGCAGCGACCCCGGCGGGGCCGGACGCGCGGGAGCCCGGCCCGGCCGGCCGGAGCGGCGGGAGGCTCAGTCCGGCGGGGTGAGCGGGACGGTCTCGCCGCGGGCGATGGTGCGGACGCTCCCGGCGAAGCCGCGCCGGCGGGCCTCCGCCACGAAGTGGCCCAGCGGTGAGCGGAACACCGGGTAGTCGTCGTAGTGGATCGGCACGGTGAGCCTCGGCCGGACCAGCTCGACCAGGTCGGCGCCCTGCCGCGCGTCCATGGTGAGCAGGAGGCCCGCGATCCGGGTGCCGCCGAGGTGGATCAGCATCGCGTCGATGTCCGGGTACCGCTCGGGGATGTCGGCCAGCATCGGCCGGTTCAGCGTGTCGCCGGTGACGTAGAGGCGGAACCGGCGGCTGCCGTCGCGTTCCAGGTCGATCATCGTGCCCATCACGTCGGGCAGCAGCAGGTCCAGCGCGCCCGGCCCGTGCTTCCCCGGCATCGAGGTCAGCCGCAGCGTCTCGCCGTCCCGGCGCAGCTCGCGGGAGCTCCAGGTGGGCAGCCCTTCGGCGGCCCGGAAGCCCCAGCGGCGCAGCTTCCGTTCGGCGGCGGGGGTGGTGACGATCGGCAGTTCCCGGTCGAGTTCCCGGCGGGCCACCCGGTCGAAGTGGTCGCCGTGCAGGTGGGAGAGGACGACCGCGTCCAGCGACGGGAGCTGGGCGATCCGCAACGCGGGGTCGGTGCGCCGACGCGACCAGAGCCCCTTGCCCAGGTACGCGCGCTGGCCCCGGTGCAGGAAGTTCGGGTCGGTCAGCAGGGTGAACCCGCCGATCCGCAGCACCGTCGTGGCGGTGCCGATGAACGTGACCTCCGGCTGCGTCGTCGACATGCGCACCTCCACCCGCAGCCGTACCCGTGATCGGCGCGGTCATGCCGATCGGCGGCGGTCTCCGGTCACACCGGCCGGGAACCGGACTGGGGCAGGCGTTCCACCAGGCGGGTGAGCGCGCCGTTCGCGAAGGTGGCGCCGAGCGCGGAGCCCGTCGCGATGGTCCAGCCGACCGGGCCGAGTGGGGTGCAGCCGAAGAAGTGGCTGACCCCCGGCGTCTGGACGACCACCACCAGCACCCCGAGCGACGCGGCGGTGGAGGCCAGCACGGCCGGGCTGGTGCCGCCGGCCAGCACCGTCTGTCCGAGCTGGGTGCCGACCAGCGAGACCAGCGCGACGGTGCCCGCCCGCCTGCGTCGGCCGGTGTAGCGGGCTAGCGTCCAGCCGGCGGTCGCGCCCAGCGTCGTGGCGGCGGCGCGCAGCCCGATCTCCCGGGTCATCGTCTCGCCCAGGGAGGTGTCGGGGCCCTCCCGGAGCAGGCCGTCGGCGTGGCCCGCGGCGGGCGGCCGGACCGCGATCGCCAACGCCGGCGCCAGGTCGGTGAGCAGGTTGACCAGGAGCAGTTGCCGGCCGGTGAGCGCCGAGCGGCCGGTCGCGGCGGCGGTCAGCACGCTGAACGCGATCTCGCCGAGGTTGCCGCCGACCAGGATGCTGAGCGCGTGGCGTACGGAGGACCACATCGCCCGGCCCTCGACCAGGGTCGCGATGATGGTCTCCAGCCGGTCGTCGGTGACCACCAGGTCGGCCGCCGCGCGGGCCGCCGGGGTGCCCCGCCTACCGAGGGCGATGCCCACGTCGGCCAGCCGGATCGCCGCAGCGTCGTTGGCGCCGTCGCCGGTCATCGCCACCGTACGGCCGCACCGCTGCAACGCCTGGATGATCCGGACCTTGTGGGCCGGGGTGCACCGGGCCACCACGTCCGTGGCGGCGAGCCGCGCGGCGAGGGCCTCGTCGTCGAGCTGTTCGAGTTCCGTCGCGGTGACCACCCGCTGCTCCTCGTGGTCGCTGATGGTGGCCGCGATCGCCTCGGCGGTCGCCGGATGGTCGCCGGTGATCATGATGGTGTGCACGCCGGCCTGGCGGATCCGGCGTACGGCGGGGGCGGCGCTCTCGCGGACCCCGTCGGCGAGGGCCAGGAAGCCGACGAAGGTCAGGTCGTGCACCTGCCCGTCGGTGACGCCGGGCGAGGAGACCCGGCACTCGGCCACGGCGAGGATCCGGTGTCCCGCCCCCGCCCGATCGGCGAGCATGGCGTGCAGCCCCTGGCGTCCCTCGTCGTCGAGCGGCTCGTCGCGGCCCCCCGGCGTACGCCAGCCCGAGCACCGCGGCAGCACCGACTCCGGCGCCCCCTTCACGCTGAGCAGCAGCCGGTCCCCGGCGCGGCCGACGGTGGCGTGGTAGCCGCGGGACGGCTCGAACGGCAGCCCACCGACCGGCTCCCACCCCTGGGCGCCGGTCTGCTCGGTCACCCCCGCCGCCTCGGCGCCGGACCGGACCGCGCGGTCGGTCTGCTGGGCCAGGTCGCGGGGGTCGGCGGCGGCCGGGGTGGCCCGCAGCGCGGCCGCGAGGGCGAACCGCAGGCCGTCGTCGAGCCGGTCGACCGGCGCGTACCGGCCGTCGTCGCCGACCCCGGCGAGCATCAGCTGTCCCTCGGTGAGGGTGCCCGTC
Source organism: Micromonospora sp. NPDC023644 (assembly GCF_040640115.1). Lineage (NCBI taxonomy): Bacteria > Bacillati > Actinomycetota > Actinomycetes > Micromonosporales > Micromonosporaceae > Micromonospora > Micromonospora sp. NPDC023644. The sequence continues at coordinate 118,759 of NZ_JBFABA010000003.1, forward strand.
TTGTCGAAGCAGAGCACGTCCACCCGGCCGAGCGCCTCGATGGTGCGCGGGTTGCGGACCAGCGCGCCGTGTTCCGCCAGCCGCCGCGCGGCGGCCAGCTGCGCGGCGCTGACCAGGAAGGGCAGCCCTTCCGGCACGGACGCGACGGCCAGGTTGGCGGCGGTCGCGGCGGTCGCGGCCAGGGGTACGCCCCGCAGCAGCCCCATGCCGGCCACCGCCACCGCCGAGCCGGCGGCCAGCGGGATCGCCGCCCGCGTCAACCGGCCGAGCCGCGCCTCCACGCCACTCGACGGCGGGGCCTGCCGGGCCATCGCCAGGCTCCGGCCCGCCTCGGTCTGCGCGCCGGTCGCGACCACCACCGCCGTCCCGTGGCCGGCGGCGACGGTGGTGCCCTCGTAGAGCATCGACCGCCGGTCGGCGACGGCGGCGGCGACGACCGGCTGGTCGGTCTTGCCGACCGGCAGCGACTCGCCGGTGAGCGAGGACTCGTCCATCTCCAGGCCGGCCGACTCCAGCACCCGGCAGTCGGCCGGGACGGCGTCGCCCGATTCGAGGAGGACCACGTCCCCGGGCACCAGGTCGTCGGCCGGCAGCATCCGCTCGGCACCGTCCCGGCGTACCCGGGCGGTCACCGCCGAGCGGGACAGCAGCTCGGCCAGCGACCGCTCGGTGTTGTGCTGGTGCACCGCACCGAGCAGCGCCGACCCGCCGACCACGCCGCCGACCAGGGCCGCGTCGACGAGCGAGCCGAAGGTGGCGGAGAGCACCGCCCCGGCGGCGAGGACCGGGGTGAGCGGGTTGGCCAGCTCGTCGACGAAGGCGCGGAGCAGCCCCGTCGGCCCGGAGGGCCGTACGGTCCCGTCGCCCCGGCGGCGCTCGGCCTCGTCGGTGGCGAGCCCGTCCGGGCCGGTGTCGAGCTGGTCGAGCACGGCCGAGGACGGCATCAGGTGCCAGGCGGTGATGGTGGGCGTCGGGCTGTCCGCCCGGTCGGGCAACCGGCGCGCCCGCAGGACGCCGTGCGCGAAGGCCAGCGCCGCCGCGCCGTTCACGGCGGAGAGGGAGCGGCCGGGCAGCTGCGCGGGCGCGGCGGTGAACGCCCCCAGCGCGCCGAGGCCGGTGCCGGCTGCGGCCAGGCCGATGTTCTGCCGGGCCATCCGGCGGGCCACCCCGGTCGCCTCGATCACGAGCGCCACCACCCGCAGGTCGGCGCCGACCAGCAGGTGCGCACCCCAGGGCGGCAGGTCCTCGGGGGCGGAGAGTCCCAGGCCGCAGTCCGCGACGCCGAGCGCGGCGCGGTCGCCGGAGACCACCATCACCACCGCCCCGTCGCGTTGCAGCGCCCGCACCGACTCGGCCAGCCGGTCGGCGCCGGACAGGTGGGCGTCGGCGAAGTCGTACCGCCGGTCGTCGTCGCCGGCCACGACCAGCCGCAGGCCGGCCTGGCGGGCGGCGGTCGGCAGGGCGTCGACGCCCGGCTCCGGCTCCGGCTCGACCCGCAGTACGGCGGCCAGCGTGTCGCCGTCGGCCAGGCCGAGCAGGGGTCCGCCCGCGTCGCGCAGCCGCCGGCTCTCCTCGGTGTCGCCCGCGTGCTCGACGTCCAGCGCGTCCAGCGGCCCGAGCCGCCAGCCGTCGGCGTGCCGCAGCTCCCGGGGCGCGGCGGGGTCGAAGAGGGCGAACGCGCGCGCCGCCACCTGCCCGACGTCCGCCCCGGCCAGCGGCGCCAGGTCCGCGAGCACGCCCCGGTCGGAGCCCAGCACGGCGGCGTCCAGCACCAGGGTGTCGATCCGGTCGAGTTCGCGCAGCACGCTGCGGTCCATCGCGATCACGCCGCGCCGGGCGAGGATCCGGCCGAGCTGCGCGGCGTACCCCTCGCGTCCGCTGCCGGGGGCCTTGGGCAGCGCGGAGAGCCCCAGCGCGGCGGCCCGCTTCCGGCCGACGACCGGCGTCGCGGCGGCCGCGGCGGCGGCGCCGGCGGCGATCATCCGGGTGGCGTACTTCTCGAGAGGGCCGTCCGGCTTCGGGCACGGGCGCTCGACCTTCGGTGCCCGGGCGACGGCCCGTTCCGGGTCCCCGGTCAGCCGGGGTTCGGCCTGCGTCCAGGCGCGGAGCTGGGCGCGCGCCTCGCCCCACTGCACCACCCGCTGCGCCCCGTCGAGCACGATCCCGGTCCAGCCGCCCGTCAGGCCCTGCACCACCGCCTCGGCGAGCGGGAACAGCAGGTCGGCGCGGGGGTCGGCGCGCAGCCCCCGGTCCGCCAGCGCGTGCAGCTTCGGGTGCAGGTCGACCGCGCCGAGCAGCCCGGCCACCTCCCCGGGCACGGGGGTGAAGGGCAGGATCCGGGTGGCGGCGGAGATGGTGAGCCCCAGGGCGTCGGAGGCCAGCGCGCCGAGGGTGCGCGGCGTGCGCGGCCCCTCCTCGGGCGGGTGCGGCGGCGGGATCTCCGGGTCCGGCTCGTGCGGGCAGACGCGTTCGGCGTGGGCGACGGCGGCGACGAGGTCCCGCAGGTTCGGCTCCGGCGTGTCGAGGGCGACGACCACCCGGCCGGACGGGGCGTTGACCCGGGCCCACCGCACTCCGGGCAGCCGCTCCAGTGCCGCCTCGACCTGCCGGGCGAGGGCGTCGCCGCCGTCCTGGCAGACGCCGTGCACCTCGATGTGGTGCCGGCCGGGTCGCGACCAGACGCGGCGCCGGGTCAGCCCGGCCGCGCGGGCCAGCCGGGTCGCGGCGGCACCGACGCTGCGGGACGCCTCGCCGACGACCTGCGGCACGGCCACCGGCGGACGGAGCCGGCCGGCGACGTGGCCCAGCGAGATCATCGAGGCGTACGACCGGACAGGCGCCGGTCAGGCCCCTCGCTGCCGCTGCTCCCGCCGTACGCCATCTCGCCTCCCACGCCTCCGCTCCGGCGGCCTGGCTTCCCGGCGGATCGTCCGTTATGCACTCCGAGCAGCGGAAGTTCCTCCCGCGCGGCGGCGGGAAGCTCGCCGACCGACGCGGGAACGCCGATGCCCGCCGGGCTCCCGACGGGGCGGAGAGAGCCGGGTCACCCTTGACCTCAATCCGGGTTGAGGTCCGAGGCTGATCCCATGCTGATCGAACTGCCCCGCTCCGGGGCGGGTACGTCGAACCGGCGGGCCCATCCCGGTCACCGCCCGCTGTGGCTGCCGCCTCCGGCGGGTCGGCGGTGACCGACACGGCGGCGCCCGCCGCCCCGGTCGCCGCCGAGGCCGGGATCTTCGCGCCCCGGCTGCGGGCGATGACGGTGGGCAGCGTCGCGCTGATCTCACTGCTCGCCTTCGAGGCGCTGGCGGTGGGCACCGCCATGCCGACCGTCGCCCGCAGCCTCGACGGGCTGGCCCTCTACGGGATCGCCTTCGGGGGCCCGTTCGCCGCCAGCGTGCTCGCCATGGTCGCCTCCGGCATCTGGTGCGACTCGCGGGGCCCCCGGGCGCCGATGTGGCACGGGCTCGTCTGGTTCGTGCTGGGGCTGGTGCTCGCCGGCGGGGCCGGCACCATGGGCGTCCTGGTCGCCGGCCGGATCGTGCAGGGCTTCGGGTCCGGCCTGCTCTCGGTGGCGCTCTACGTGATCGTCGGGCAGGCGTACCCGGAGGCGCTGCACCGGCGGATCTTCGCGGCGTTCGCCGCCGCGTGGGTCGTACCGTCGCTGGTCGGGCCGGCGCTGGCCGGCCTGATCGTGGAACACCTCGGCTGGCGCTGGGTCTTCCTGGCGGTACCGGTGGTGGCGGTGCCGGCGGTGCTGCTGATCCATCCCGGCCTGCGCGCGATCGGCGCGACCGCGGCGACGGGGCTGCCGGCCGGCGCGGTGGCCCGGATCGGCTGGGCCTGCGGGGCGGGGGTGAGCGCCGCACTGTTGCACGTCGGGGGGCAGCAGCGCGGCGCCGCCGCCGTCGGGTTGGTGGCCCTGGCGTTGGTCGGGCTGCTGGTCTGCGCGCCCCGGCTGCTGCCGGCCGGGTTCCTGCGCGCCGGCCGGGGCCTGCCCACGGTGATCGGGCTGCGCGGCCTCGCCTCGGCCGCGTTCGTCGGGGCGGAGGTGGTGATCCCGCTGATGCTCTCCCGGGAGCGCGGGCTGTCGCCGACCGCCGCCGGTCTGGTCCTGACCACCGGCGCGCTCGCCTGGTCGGCAGGTTCCTGGTTGCAGGGGCGGATGCCCGCGCCGCGCTCCCGGGCCACCATGCCGAGGGCGGGGCTGACCTGCATCGCCGCCGGCACCGCCGTGGTCACGCTCGCCGTCGCGCCGGCGGTGCCGGTCTGGGTCGGCGTGCTCGGCTGGGCCGTCGCCGGCCTGGGCATGGGGCTGCTCTATCCCTCGCTGTCGGTGCTCACGCTGGAGCTGTCCGCCCCCGGCGAGCAGGGCCGCAACAGTTCCTCCCTGCAACTGGGCGACTCGCTCTTCGCGGCGACCGTGCTGGCGCTCACCGGCGCGGTGCTCGCCGCCGGTGCGGCCCCCGGGCCGGCCAGCTACGCCGGCACGCTCGCGGTGACCTCCGGGTTGGCCCTGCTGGGCGTCGTGCTCGCCGGCCGGGTGGTGCCCGGCGCGTCCGGGATCCGCGCCGGCTGACCGCCCCGCCACCGGCCGTGCCGGCCGGGCCTGCGTGATCCACCTCGACGCCCGCCGTCCTCGGCCGGGCGCCGCTTCCCGGCTGTCGGGGCCGGCGTCCGGACCGCCGGGTCTTCCGAGCCGGCCGGTCGGCGGCGATGTGCCGATTCGATCCGGCGGGGACCGTCGGCCCGGGAGGATGGGCGGGCTCCGGTGAGTCGCCGCACACCCGGTCACACGCGTACGCCGGACGCCGTCGGCACCACTGTCGCGCGGCGGGCGCGCGACGGGGCGGAGAGGGAGGCAACCATGCGGGTGCTGGTCACCGGGGCGGGCGGTCGGCTCGGGCGGGTCGTGCTGCCCCGGCTGCGCGCCGAGGGCTGGGACGTCCGGGCGACGAGCCGGCGGGCGCGTACCGGCTCGTCGGCGCGGTGGGTGGTGGTCGACCTGGCCACCGGGGAGGGGCTGGCCGGGGCGGTGGCCGGCGTGGACGCCGTCCTGCACCTGGCCTCGGCACCGAACCGGGGGCGGCAGACCCACCGGGTCGACGTGCTCGGCACCCGCCGGCTGGTCGTCGCCGCCGGTCAGGCGGGCGTACGGCACCTGGTCTACGTCTCGATCGTCGGGGTGGACCGGGTGCCGATCCCCTACTACCGGCACAAGCTCGCCGCCGAGCAGGTCGTGGCGGCCGGGTCGGTGCCGTGGACCGTGCTGCGGGCGACCCAGTTCCCGGAGTTCCTCGACGGGATGCTGCGCGGGGCGAGCCGGCTCGGCCCGGTGCTCGGCGACCCGGCGGTGCTCGCCCAGCCGGTCGACCCCGGCGAGGTCGCGGACCGCCTCGTCCGGCGGCTCACCGCCGGTCCGTTGGGCGGCATCGAGGAGTACGGCGGCCCGGAGGTGCTCCGCTTCGACGAGGCGGCCCGGGCGTGGACGGCCGCCCGGCGGTCCCGCCGTCCGCTGCTCCCGGTGCGGATACCCGGCAGGCTGGGCCGCGCCCTGCGCTCGGGCGGCCTGGTCACCGGAGCGACCCCGAAGGGCGTCCGGACCTGGGCCGACCACCTCGCCGACACGTACGGGGGAACCGGCGCAAGATGAACGGCCCGCGCGTTCACGTCCGGCCTACCGTGACGCCATGTTCGCCATGGTCGCCACCGTCATCCTGTACGTCGCCGGTTTCGTCTTCCTCTACGGCGTGATCCGGCTCGCCATCCGCCACGCCCTGGAGGAGATGGAGGTGCGTCGGGTCCAGGCCGAGCGGGCGGAGGAACTGGCCTCCGTCCGGGACCGCGCGCTGCTCCGCGAGAACGGGTTCCTCACCGGCAACTGACCGACCGGTGCCGGCCCCGGCTGGCGCGTTCGGGCCCGGCCCGTCCCGGCGGTCCGGGACGGGCCGGTGCTCCGGGTGACTAGAAGTCGGCGGCCACGGCCAGGTTGAACTTGTCGATGGCCGCCTTCTTCTCCTCCGGGAGCGACTCGACGTCGATCCGGTCGGTCTCGCCCCTCCCGTCGTGGGTGTCGACCCCCTTGAGGAGGTGGTCGACGATGGAGTTCGCCTCGTCGGTGGTGAAGCCGGCGTCGGTCAGGATGTGCAGCGGAAGTTCACTCATGCCGGACGCCGGTACCCGGCAGAACCCGCTCCCACACCCCGTCGGACCCCGTCTCGGGATCGATAGGGGTAGCCCCTGCCGCCGGCGGCACCCCGGTCGTCGGCGGTGTGGTGGAACCCCGGGTGCTGGCAGGTGCGAGGATCGCAGGCGTGATGGGGACGCTGAAGACCGAACCCGCCCGCAGCCGGCTCGACCTGCTCGCTCCGCCGGTCGCCGCCGCCGTCGGGCAGTGGCCCGCCGAGGCGCCGGTGGACGTCGAGGACGTGTTGGTGGCGCCGATCGACGCCGGGCTCGCCGACACCGCCGCCTTCTGCGCCGCGTACGAGGTGGGGCTGGACGAGTCGGCCAACTGCGTGGTGGTGGCCGGCAAGCGTGAGGGGGTCGTGCGCTACGCGGCCTGCGTCGTGCTCGCCACCACCCGCGTCGACGTCAACGGGGTGGCCCGCCGCGCGCTCGACGTGCGGAAGGCGAGTTTCGCGCCGATGGCCGACGCGGTGGAACTGACCGGCATGGAGTACGGCGGCATCACCCCGATCGGCCTGCCGGAGCAGTGGCCGATCCTGGTCGACGCGCGGGTGATCGCCGCCCCGCACGTGATCATCGGGTCGGGCGTACGGCACAGCAAGATCGCGCTGCCCGGCCCGGCGCTCGGCGCGTTGCCCGGCGCGCGCGTGGTGGAAGGGCTGGCCAGGCCGGCCTGAGCGATCACGCGCGTCGATACCGTTGCACGTGAAACATCACGCCCGTCGATGCCTGCCGTTGTCCTGGCGGGCGTCGGCGTGGCGCGCGTCGCGGGCCGGCGGCCTCAGTCGGCCTCGGCCTCGCGGCGGTCCACCTCGGCCAGGGCGGCGAGCAGCGTCTCCGGCTCCTGGGCGCCGGTGACCGCGTACCTGCCGGCCAGCACGAAGGTGGGCACGCTGGTCACCCCGATCTGCCGGGCGGTGGCCAGTTCGTCGGAGAGCTCCGCCACCCGCTCGTCGGAGTCGAGGAAGCGGCGGGCCTCGGCCGCGTCCAGGCCCACCTCGGCGGCGAGCGCGGCGAGCGCGTCGCGGGAGCCCACGTCGACGCCGTCGGTGAAATGGGCGCGGTAGAGCGCGTCGGCGATCTCGGCGGCGCGTCCACGGTCGGTGGCCCAAGCGACGAGGCGGTGCGCGTCGAAGGTGTTGGCCGCGACCGCGCGGTCGAAGTCGAGCTTCAGGCCGACCTGGGCCGCGACCTCCGTCACCTGCCCGAACATCTGGCGGACCCGGTCCGGCCCACCGAACTTCGCGGCCATCGCGTCGACCAGCGGGCGCGGCTCCGACACCGGCGACGGATCGAGCTGGAACGGCCGGTAGCGGACGGTCACCTCGCCGTCGTACGACTCCAGGGCCTGCTCCAGCCGACGCTTGCCGATGTAGCACCAGGGGCACACGACGTCGGCGTAGATCTCGATCTCCATGTCGGGTGACAACCCTCCGCTCAGCTGGTCTGTTCCCGGACCTGCCGCTTGAGCCGGGCCAGGATGGCCGTGCCGCCGCGTACCCGCAGCGGGCTGATCGCCTGGGCCAGCCCCATCCGCTGGTAGAGGTCGTCGGGCACGGCGAGCACCTCGTCCGCGCTCGCCCCGGCCAGCCCCTCGGCGAGGATGCCGGCGAACGCGCGCGTGGTGGGGGCCTCCGGCGGGCAGTCGAAGAGGGTCTCCACCGTCTTCTCCGGAGTCACCCGGGCGCGCAGGAAGAACGCCGTCTGGCACTCCGGCACCTGCTCCATGCCCTCCCGGTCGGCGGAGCCGGCGGGCAGCGGCGGGACGACGTCGGCGTACTCCAGCAGCATCTCCAGCACCACGTCGCGGGGCGCGGCGGCGAACTCGTCGACGATCTCGGAAAGCCTGGCCGGCATGGATGACATGCCCCCGAGGCTACCGCCGCCGGGGACGGACCCCTCCGCTGCCACGGACGTCAGGAAGGGGCCCTTCCGTGCACCTCAGACGGTGGGCGCCTGCTCGCTGATCTCGCTCAGCGCCGACTGGGGGTCGAGCTGCATCGCGAGGTCGCCCAGGGAGACGATGCCGACCAGCTTGCGCTCGCTGTCGCAGACCAGCACCCGCCGGATGCCCCGCTCCCGCATGAGGGCGGCCGCCTCGGCCGCGGTCGAGTGCTGCTCGATCATCACCACCTCGCGGGTGATGATCGAGCCGATCGTGGTGGTGGCCGGGTCGCTGCGCTCGGCCACCGCCCGGACGACGATGTCCCGGTCGGTGAGCATGCCGGCGAGGGTGGCGCCGTCGGTGACCACCACGTCGCCGATGTCCGCCTCCTTCATCACCCGGGCCGCCTCGTCCAGGTTGGTCTCGGCGGGCAGGTAGATGACCTGCTTCGTCATCACGTCGCTGACCCGGTAACCGGTCATGAGAGCCTCCAGAACACTTGCGCCGATCGGACTGCGGTACCCCGTGACACGTTCGCTACACCACGCTCCCGCGCTCCCGGTGTACCCGTTCGACGAGTCGGTCAGCCACCTCGTCGACCGGCAGTTCGACGCGCTCGCCGGACGCCCGGTCGCGCAGCTCCACGTACCCCTCGGCGAGGCGGCGGCCGACCACGACGGCGCGCGGGATGCCGATCAGCTCGGCGTCGGTGAACTTCACCCCGGCGGAGACGTGCGTCCGGTCGTCGACGAGCACCCGCAGGCCGGCGGCGGCGAGCCGCCCGCCGAGCTCCAGCGCCGCGTCCAGCTGCGGCCCCTTCCCGGCGGCCACCAGGTGTACGTCGCACGGCGCGACCGCCGCCGGCCAGACCAGTCCCCGCTCGTCGTGGTGCTGTTCGGCGATCGCCGCGACCGCGCGGGACACCCCGATCCCGTAGCAGCCCATGGTCGGCCGGACGGGCTTGCCGGCGGGGCCGAGCACGTCGACGGCGAAGGCGTCGGTGTAGCGGCGACCGAGCTGGAAGATGTGCCCGATCTCGATGCCCCGCCGCATGGTCAGTTCGCCGGTGCCGCAGGCCGGGCAGGGGTCGCCGGGGCGCACCTCGGCCGCCTCGATCGTGCCGTCCGGCACGAAGTCCCGGCCGCAGACCACCCCCGTCGCGTGCCGGCCCGGCTCGTTCGCGCCGGTCAACCACGCGCTGCCCGGCACCACCCGGGGATCGACCAGGTAGCGGATGCCGAGCTTCGCCAGGACCTGCGGGCCGATGTAGCCCCGGACCAGCTCGGGGTGGGCGTCCCAGCCGTCGAAGACGTCCACCGTGGCCGGGGCGACCGCCGCGCCGAGTCGCTTCAGGTCGACCTCGCGGTCGCCGGGCAGCCCGACCACCAGCAGGTCGGTCTCCTCCGCGCCGGGACGGCGCAGGGCGAGCACCACGTTCTTCAGGGTGTCGGCGGCGGTCCAGTCGTCCCGCCCGCCCAGGCGCCGGGCGTTGGCCAGCTCGACCAGGCTGGCGATGGTGGGGGTCTCGGGGGTGTCGTGCACCTGCGCCCCCGGCTGGGCGTCCGGGTCGCCGGCCGGCGGGGCGGGCGTGGTCACCGCCTCGGTGTTGGCCGCGTAGTCGCAGGCGGTGCAGCCGACGAAGGTGTCCTCGCCGACGGGCGTCGCCGCCAGGAACTCCTCCGACGCCGAGCCGCCCATCGCCCCGGACGTCGCGTGCACGATCGTGTGCTCCAGCCCGAGCCGGTCGAAGATCCGCCGGTACGCGCCCCGGTGCCGCTCGTACGCCGCCGCGAGGCCCGCGTCGTCGAGGTCGAACGAGTAGGCGTCCTTCATCAGGAACTCGCGCCCGCGCAGCAGGCCGGCGCGGGGCCGCGCCTCGTCGCGGAACTTCGTCTGCACCTGGAAGAGAGTCACCGGGAAGTCCCGGTACGAGCTGAACAGGTCCTTGACCAGTAGCGCGGCCAGTTCCTCGTGGGTGGGCGCGAGCAGGTGCTCCGCGCCGCGCCGGTCGGCGAAGGTGAAGATGTCGTCGCCGTACTCCGTCCACCGGCCGCTGGTCCGGTAGGGCTCGGCCGGCAGGAGCGCCGGGAAGTGCACCTCCTGGTCGCCGATCGCGGTCATCTCCCGCCGGACCACCTCGGTGACCCGGTCCAGCACCAGCTTGCCCAGCGGCAGCCAGGTGTAGCCGCCCGGCGCGGCGCGTCGGATGTAGCCGGCCCGCAGCAGGAGCCGGTGGCTCGGCACCTCCGCGTCCGCCGGGTCCTCGCGCAGGGTCCGGAGCAGCAGGGTCGACATGCGTAGCAGCATTGGCGCAGCGTACGGCGGCCGGCGGTGGGGCGACGATCCATTTCGGGTACGGCGTCAGGCCGGTTCCGGACCGGTCACGTCGCCGGGACGGGGCCGAGCCGGGTGGAGGGACGGCAGCACCCGCGGACCGTCGCGCAGGCTGCTGGCGCGGTGGGAGGCTCGCCGGGTCGGCCTGCTGACGGCTTGACCTCAACCACGGTCGAGGTTGAAGACTCGGGGTCATGGAACGGGTACGGATCGGAATCGTCGAGGGCGCGACACCTTCCGGTCGGCGGGCGTGACCGGGGTCGCCGCGGCGCCCGCCGCCACCGACCCGGTCGCCGGCCGCCGGGCGGCGCTGGCCGTCCTGCTCGCCGGCTCCCTGCTGACCGTCCTCGCGGGAGCGGTGCTGACCCCGGTGGTCGAGCTGATCCGCAACGAACTCCGGCTCACCGGCACCGCCGCCGGGCTGGTCCTCACCGCGCACGGACTCTCCCTCGCCCTCGCCGGCCCGCTGGTCGGGCGGGCCATCGACCGGTGGGGGGTGCGCACCCCCCTGGCCCTCGGGCTGATCCTGTACGGCCTCGCCGGCGGCGCGGGCCTGGTCACCGACAGCTATCCCCTGCTGATCGCCACCCGCCTGCTGTTCGGCGTCGGCGCGGCGCTGGTCTTCGCGGGGACCACGCTCGGGCTGCTCGACCTCTACGCGGGGGCGGCCCGCGACCGGGCGATGGGCTGGCGGTCCACTGCGATCAGCCTCGGCGGGGTGCTGTTCCCGCTGCTGGGCGGGGTGCTGGGCGGGCTCTCCTGGCACGCCCCGTTCGCCGTCTACCTGATCGGGGTGCCGCTCGGCCTGGTCACGCTCCGGGTGCTCCCGGGGCGCCGCGCCGCCGTCGGCACCGACGGGCCGCCGGGGCGGCCGGGGTCGCTGTGGGGCCTGCTCCGCGACCATCCCGCGCTCGTCGGGATCTACGGCCTCCAGGCGGTGACCAGCCTGCTGCTGTACGGGGTGCTGGTGTTCCTGCCGCTGCGGCTGGCCGAGGTCGGCATCACCGAGACGGCCCTCGTGGCGGTGTTCACGGGCGCCCCGTCGTTGACCATGAGCGTCGTCGGCCTGGGCTACGCGCGGACCCGGGCCCGCCTGGGTCAGGTGCGGCTGCTCGCGGTCACCCTCGCCGTCTTCACGGTCGCGCTGGTCACCCTCGGGCTGACCGGTTCGCCGGTGCTGATGCTGGTCGCGCCGGCCGTCTTCGGGATCGGCATGGGACTGGTCGTGCCGGCGCTGACCGTCCTGGTGGCCGAGCACTCCCCGCCCGCCCGACGTGGCCAGGCCACCGCGCTGCTGGCCAGCGCCACCTTCGCCGGCCTGTTCGTCTCGCCGCTCCTGCTCGGGTCCGTCCAGGCGGCCACCTCGACCCGCGGCACGTTCCTGACCGGGGCGGCGCTGGCCGGTGCCACCCTGGCGCTGCTCGCGGTGCGCCTGCGCGGCGGGCGGGGGCCGTCGACGCGCTGACCGGCCGACCCGGCCGGCGGAACGGCGCCCCTGCCCACGCCCGAGGCAGCCGCCCCTGTCAGGACCTGTCGCCGGCGGCGTCCGTGCACTGATCCAGCAGACCGGCGAGCCGTCCGGCCACCGCCGGGGCGTGCAGGTGCAGCCGGGCCACGTTGATGCTGTCCTCGCCGACCACGGCGAGCAGCGCCTGCGGGCTGACCGCGTAGACGCTCAGGTAGCCGCCGGCGTTGCGGACCGTGGACTGCTGGAAGTCGCCCTGCCCCAGCCGGAGCCCGACCTGCCGACCCAGCCCGTACGTGGTGGCGGCGAGCGCCGCCAGGTCGTTCGGGTCGACGTCGGTCTGCAGGTTGTGGGTGATGAGCAGGCCGTCCACGCCGCCGAGGACGCAGCCGTGCACGCCGGGGATCTGCAGGCGCAGCTCCGCCAGCTCCTGCCCGATCGCCGGGTACGGCAGCGCCATGTTCCCGGCCAGCGACGGCGGCAGCGGGCGCGGTGGCGGCAGGGTGCCCGTGGCGCGTGCGGTACGACGGGGCAGGGGCGTCTCGATGTCGTCGATCCCGCTCACAACTCCAGGTTCTCCTCGATGACGCGCAGCTGGTGACGTGCCATCGCCAGGTTGGCGCGGCTCTTGCTGACCATCAGATAGAGGAAGAGCCCCTTGCCGGTGCGGCTGGTCACCGGCCGGATCAGGTGGTACTGGGTGCCGAGCGTGATGAGGATGTCCTCGATCTCGTCGTTCAGGTTGAGCATCTCGATCGTGCGCAGCTTGGCGCGGACGACATCCGTGTTGCCGGCGGCGGCGACGGTCAGGTCGATCTCGCCGGTGCCTCCGGCCACGCCCAGCGTCATCCCGCTGTGGTAGTCGACGAGCGCGGCGCCGATCGCGCCGTCGATGCTCATCGCGGTCTTGAGTGCCACATCAAGGTTCGGCACGGTGTTTCTCCCAGGACTTACGGGCGGCGTCACCGTCTGCGATGCAGAGGGTAATCCGGCGGTGACAAGGGGTGTGACCTCGTGAAACAGGCTTGGACGAGGCTCGCACATCGGGGGCTGCGGCGCATCCGGTGGCGCCGCCATCCAACTGACCGGACCGGGACGGCCGGCCGGCAGTCTCGCAAATGGAACGCTCCGACGGATGGCCGACGACGCCTCCGTGTTGTTCCGGTCCGGCGGGGCGAGGAGGACCGTCCCGCCGCGATCCCCGCCGGGCACGATGACCTCCACCACGTTTGCCCGTCGGCCGCCCCCGCCGCCGTCCCCGCGGGTGGAAGACTGTCCCGCGTCGGGAAGGGACTCTCCTCCTACCGGAAGCGACAGCGAGGCGCCCTTCCCTACCGCACGGCGGAGGGATGATCAGGTGCGCTGGCGCAGTTTCGTGGCGGTGGGGGACAGCTTCACCGAGGGCATGGACGACGCGTATCCGGACGGCAGCTACCGGGGCTGGGCGGACCTGGTGGCCACCCGACTGGCCGCCGAGGCCGGCCCCGACTTCCGGTACGCGAACCTGGCCATCCGGGGCCGACTGTTCCCCGGCGTGGTGGCCGAGCAGGTGCCCGCCGCGCTCGCCATGAAGCCCGACCTGATCAGCTTCGCGGCGGGCGGCAACGACGTGCTCCGCCGCACCTTCGACCCGGACGCCCTGGTCACCCGCTTCGACGACGTGGTGCGGAGGCTGCGCTCCGGCGGCGCCGACGTGGTCCTCTTCCGGTTCGCCGACGTGATGGCCCGGCTGCCCGGCCAGCGGCTCGTCGCGCCCCGGGTGCAGCTGCTCAACCGGGCCGTCGGCGAGACGGCCGAGCGGCACGGCGCGATCCTGGTCGACCTGTACGCCGACGACGCGTACCTCAACCCGATGCTCTGGAGCACCGACCGGCTGCACCTCTCGGCCGCCGGGCACCGGCGGGTCGCCGCGCAGGTGCTCAACGCGCTGGGCGTCGGCTGCGACGAGGAGTGGCTGATGGTGCCGCCGCACCCGGCGCCGACGCCCTGGCTGGCCGCCCGCGCCGCCGACCTGCGCTGGGCCGGGCGGCACCTGGCGCCGTGGATCAAGCGCCGGCTCACCGGCCGCTCCTCCGGCGACACGGTCACCGCCAAGCGCCCGTTGCTCGGCCCGATCGCCGACTGAGCCGTGCTCACCCTGCACACCGCGCCGCTGCTGCGGACCGCGCCCGACGCCCCGTCCACCGCCGGGGCCGCCGTCGCGGTCCGGGCCGACCGGATCGTCGCGGTGGGTCCGCTGGCCGAGCTGACCGAGGCGTACGCGGGGGCCCGGGTCCGCCGCTGGCCGGGCACGCTCCGGCCGGGACTGGTGCACGACGGGCCGCTGCCGGCCGCCGACACTCCCCGCGAGCGGGTGCACGCGCTGCTGCGCCTCGGGGTGACCGCCGTGCTGGCCGGTCACCTGACCGATCCGGCGCTACGGGCCGCCGTGGAGCGTAGCGACCTGCTGGTGCTGCCCGCCGCCGCACCGCCGGCGCTGGCACCCGGCGGTCGGGCCGACCTGGCCGTCCTCGACGCCGACGGCGCCTGCCTCGTGACCGTGGTGGCCGGCCGGATCGCCCACCGCCGCGCCTGACCGTCGGCCGACGCCGTTCCCGTTGGCCGGCCGCGGGCCCGCGATCCGGCGTACCTTGGGGATCATGTCTGTGCCGAGCGATCCCGATCCCCGACTCCAGTCGTACGCGGACCCGCAGCGGTTGGTCACCACCGAGTGGCTGGCCGAGCATCTGGGCGACGAGGGCCTCGTCGTGGTCGAGTGCGACGAGGACGTGCTGCTCTACGACACCGGCCACATCCCGGGTGCCGTCAAGGTGGACTGGCACACCGAGCTGAACGACCAGGTGACCCGGGACTACCTGGATGCCAAGCGCTTCGCGGAGCTGTGCGCCGCCAAGGGCATCGGCCGGGGCGACACGGTCGTCTTCTACGGCGACAACTTCAACTGGTGGGCCGCGTACGCCCTCTGGGTGTTCAGCCTCTTCGGCCACCCGGACGTGCGGCTGCTCGACGGCGGCCGGCAGAAGTGGGTCGCCGAGGGGCGCGAACTGACCCGGGACAAGCCGGCCCGGCCCCACGCCGACTACCCGGTGCCGCAGCGCAACGACGCGCCGGTCAGGGCGTACCGCGAGCAGGTGCTGGCGCACGTGGCGGCGGGCCGCCCGCTCGTCGACGTCCGGTCGCCGGGCGAGTACACCGGCGAGATGCTGCACATGCCGGACTACCCGCAGGAGGGCGCGCTGCGCGGCGGACACATCCCGGGTGCGGTCAGCAAGCCGTGGAAGTCCGCCGCCAACGACGACGGCACGTTCAAGTCGGCGGACGAGCTGCGCGCGATCTACGCCGACCAGATCGGGCTCAGCCCGGACGACGACATCGTGGCCTACTGCCGCATCGGCGAGCGGTCGAGCCACACCTGGTTCGTGCTGCGGCACCTGCTGGGCTACCCGCAGGTGCGCAACTACGACGGTTCGTGGACCGAGTGGGGCAACCTGGTCCGGGCCCCCGTCGTGAAGGGCGACCAGCCCGGCGGCCTGGCGAGCTGACGCGTCGGCCGGTCCCCTCGCGCCCGCTGCGGTCGCGCGGGGGACCGGCCCCTGCGGCGGTACGCCGGCAGGACGGGCGTCGACCTCCTGGCCCGGCGCTTTCCTACCGCCCGCCTAACCGGCGGCGACTCAACCGGCGGAGAGCGACACCGCCCCGAACAGGTTCCGCGTCACGCCCGTCACCTCGCCGGTCTCCGGTTTCCAGCGCAGCAGCCCGCCCGGGTTGTGGCGCAGCAGCACCGCCCCGTCGGGCTCCCAGCCGAGCACCTCGCAGCAGCCCTTCCAGCGGTCCCGGCCCAGGTTGAGCAGATGGGTCACCACACCGGTGCGCGCGTCCAGCACCGCGACGCCCTCCAGACTGCCCATGCTGCCGGTGGTGATCCAGGCAGCCCGCGCGAGCCGGTGGCCGTTGAGCCAGCCGCGTCCGTAGAACTCGTCGACCTGGTTGCCCGGGGGCAGCGCGCGGAAGTCGACTGGCACCTGGTCCAGTCCTCGTCCCCTCTCGTCGGTGGCGACGCGGTGCAGCCTCAGGTCTCCCGGCGCGCCGCCCAACTCCAGCAGGAGATCCGGCTGACCCGTCGGATCGGGCGCCGCCATGTTCCAGGGCGACACCGGGACCTTCCGGCTGGCGCCCGTGCTCGGGTCCAGCTCGTACGTGGTGTCGTCGTCGCCGACGAGCAGCCGGTCGCCGGACCAGAGGACGTGCTCCAGGTAGCCCTTGAGCGGATGGCGGCGTACGGCGGCGGTGGTCAGGTCGACCACGATCACCTCGTCGGTCTGGGCGAAGGCGGCCGTCCGCCCGTCCGGGGAGAGGCTGCCGCTCTTCAACGGCACCGCCTCGTTGCCCCCGGCGTCGCGGGTCGGGGCGGGGGTGACCACGTCGAGGTCCCGTACGACGCCGTCGTCGCCGAGCACCCGGATCCGGCCCGCGACGCCGGTCGCCGGGTCGACCGGCTGGTGCAGCGCCAGCGCCTTGCGGACCGGGCGGGCCGAGAGCGTCGCGCCGACCGGGTCGCCGAGGCGGCCCAGCGGGTGCCCGGGATAGGCCAGCTCGGCCGGGGGCGTCTGCACGGGTACGGGGTGCGGGGTCGCGCTCTCCTGCGGTGTCGCCGTGGCGGCCGGTGGCGGCGGCGCGGCGGGGCGCAGCGCCAGTGCCGTACCGCCGGTGAGCAGGGCGACCGCGAGCGCGGTGGCGCCGGCGGCGCGGCGGGCGCGACGCACCCGGCGGGCCCGTTCCCAGCCGGTCGTCGCCGGGTGCGCCGGCCGGACGTCCTCTGCGGCGACGGTGAGCAGCCGGTGCAGTTCCTCTTCCCTCACGGGTTCACCTCCATCCCGGTGACCAGGCCGCCGCCGGACCGCCCCTCGTCGCAGCCGAGTTCCGGTGCGACCTCGCGGAGCCGGCGCAGCGCCGCGTGGCACTGGCTCTTGACGGTGCCGACGGTGACGCCGAGCGCCTCGGCGGTGGCGGCCTCGGTGAGGTCCTCGAAGTAGCGCAGCACCAGCACGGCCCGCTGCCGGGGCGGCAGGTGACCGAGCGCGTCGCGCAGCGCGAGCCGCAGTTCCCCGTCGCCCTCGGTCGTGGCCCGCTCCGGCGGGTACGCGCTCAGCCACTCCCGGCGGCGTCGGCGCCACCAGGAGACGGCGTCGCGGTAGAGGATGGCCCGCACGTACGCGGCCGGGTCGCCGTGGCGCACGGCGGGCCAGCGCAGGGCGAGCTTGAGCAGGGCCTCCTGGAGCAGGTCCTCGGCCTGGTGCCGGTTGCCGCAGACCAGGTAGGCCGCGCGCAGCAGCCGGTGCTGGTGGCACTCGACGAAGGCGACGTAACCGTCCCGCCCGTCGTCGGTCGTCGGCGGTCCCATCCGCCCTCCCTCCGGCCGGTCGTCGCGCGTTCGCGTCACCACATAGACGCACCGGGGCCCGGAAAGGTTGGGCGGTGCCGGCTGCTCGCCGCCCCGGTGCCGGGCGCGGCGGGGACGGCCGGCTTCGGTGCGGTCAGGCGTCGGGCGCGCCGCGCAGGTGGAGCTGGACGGTCGGCGGATCGCGATGCGCCTCTCCGGCCTGCCCCACGCGACGGTGCCCGCGGCCGGGCATCCCGGTGGAACAGGCGCGACGAAGCGCGCGGCTAGGCTGCCCCGGTGGGCCAGGTGTGGCGGGACTGGGGTGGCGTGCTGCTCGCCGTGGCGGCCGGGCTGCCCCTGCTGGCCCTGCTCACCGCCGTGCTGGCGCGCCACCGGCGCGACGCCGCGACGGCCGGGGAGTCGTGGCGGCGCAGCGTCGCCGAGGTGGGCGCGGTGGCCGGCACCCTGCCGTGGGTGTGGATGATCCTCACCCCCCGGCCCGCGCCCCGGCAGGTCGACCCGGTGCCGCTGCGCGACCTGGCGGACCTGCTGACCGGGCCGCCGACGACCGCCGTGGTCCAGGTCGTCGGCAACCTGCTGGTCTTCGCCGCGCTGGGCTTCTTCGCCCCGGTACGCCTGGCCGCACTGGCCGGCGTCGGCCGGCTGTTCCTGCTCGGGGCGGCCGGTTCCGTGCTGGTCGAGTCGCTCCAGTACGCGCTCGACCTCGGCCGGGTCTCCTCGGCCGACGACGTGCTGCTCAACGCGACGGGCGCCGCCCTGGCCGGCCTGCTGTCGCGGCGCTGGTGGGCCCGGCGGGCGGTGCCGGCGCGGCCGGTCCCAGCGTCCGCCACGCCGCGAGGGTGACCAGCACGAAGACCCCGGCCACGGCTGCCGCCACCGGCCCCACCCCGTACGCCGCGCCGGCCACGCCCGCGAGGGCCGCCCCGACCGGCGCGGTGAGCAGGCCGACCATCCGCTGGGCGGCACCCACCCGGCCGAGCAGGGCGGCCGGCACGTGCCGCTGCCCGTACGAGGCCCAGAGTCCGTTCCAGACCGTCGTGCCGGCCGCGAAGACGGCCAGCGCCAGCCCGCCGGGCACCGGATGCCGGGCGAGCGCGAGCCCGGTCAGCGCGACGGCCTGGCCGGCGAGTACGGCGCGGAGCGCGGGCACCGTGCCGAGCCGGGCGGCCAACCGACCCGCGCCGAGTCCACCGGCGAGCCCGCCGAGGACCGCCCCCGCGGCGAACAGGCCGTACCCGGCCGGCGGCACCCGCAGGACGTCGAGCGCGTAGAGCACCAGCACCGCCATCAGCCCACTGATCGCCAGGTTGCTCCCGGCGGTCGCCATGGTCAGCCGCCACAGCATCGCGTCCCCGCGTAGCCACCGCACCCCCTCGACGCCCTCCCGCCACACCGACCGCCCTCGCCCGGGGTGCGGGCGGGGGCGCGGCGGGGGCGGGCGGAGGGCGAGGGTCAGGAGGGCGGCGGCGGCGAAGGTGAGGGCGTCCACGGCGAACGGGAGGGGGGCGGCGAGGGCGAAGAGCACGCCGGCGGCGGGGGCGCCGAGGAAGCCACCCGCCACCGCCGAGCCGGCCTGGAGGCGGCCGTTGGCCCGGGCCAGCGCGGCCGGCGGCACCACGGACGGCAGCATCGCGAACGAGGCGGCGTCGAAGAGGGTGCCGAGCGCGGCGAGCAGGAACGCCACCGTCACGAGGGCGGCGACGCCGGCCCGGTCGAGGGCGACCGCGAGGGCGAGCCCACCGACCACGGCGGCGCGCAGCCCGTCCACCACCGCCATCGTCCGGCGGCGGTCCCAGCGGTCCGCGTACACGCCGCCGAGCAGGCCGAACAGCAGCGGCGGGAGCTGCCCGGCCACGGTCACCACCGCGATCACCCGGGGATCGCGGGTCAGCGTCGCGGCCAGCAGCGCCAGTGCCGGCGTACGCAGGGCGTCGCCGAGACGCGAGGAGACGGCGGCGGACCAGAGCAGGCGGTAGTCGCGGCCGAGCGGGGGTGCGGTCATGCCGGCGACCCTCGGGGCTCGACCGGGTCGAGGGTCAAGGGGGCCGGACGCGGCGCTCGCCTTGCTTGGACGTGGCGGTTCCGGGTCCGGACGTGAGCCAACCGACGGGTAACGAAGGCTCCACGGCGGGCTCGTCGCGGTCTACGCTTGCCCGGTGACGGTGGAGCAGCAGGCACGGGGCAGGGCGAACGGTGCCGCGGGGTCGGGCCGGCGCCGGTCCCGCAAGGACGAGATCCTGGAGATCGCGGTCGGCCTCTTCGCCTCCCGGGGCTATCACGGCGTCTCGATGGACGACATCGGCGCGGCCGCCGGGGTCACCGGCCCGGCGCTCTACCACCACTTCGCCGGCAAGGAGGCCATGCTGGTCGCCGCGCTGATCCCGGTCAGCGAGGAGCTG
The DNA here is from genome assembly GCF_040640115.1 of Micromonospora sp. NPDC023644. NCBI lineage: Bacteria > Bacillati > Actinomycetota > Actinomycetes > Micromonosporales > Micromonosporaceae > Micromonospora > Micromonospora sp. NPDC023644. The sequence continues at coordinate 138,432 of NZ_JBFABA010000003.1, forward strand.
CTGGCCGGCGGCCAGCAGCGGTCCGCCGGCCACCCCGACGACCCGCGCGGCGCGCTGGAGTCGCTGATCGACTTCCACGTCGACTTCGCGCTGGCCAACCCGGCGGTGATCGCCCTGCACCTGCACGAGCTGGACCGTCTCCCCGACGAGCCCCGGCGCCGGATCCGCCGGCTCCAGCGGCTCTACGTCGAACAGTGGGTCACCGTGCTGACCACGCTGCACCCGGGCATGCCCGACGGCGAGGCGCGGGTGCTGGCCCACGCCGCGTTCGGTCTGATGAACTCGACGCCGTTCCTGGGTGGCGAGGTGGACCGGCGCCGCCGGGCCGAGCTGCTCCGCGCCGCCACCCTGGCCGCCCTGCTGGCCCACCCCGCTTCCTGACCCGGCACCCCGACCCGGCCCCGGGCGGCGGACCCGCCCGACGCGCCGGGCGGCGTCCGCGCGGGTGCGGCACCGGCCGGCCACGCCGGTTCCCGCGCCGCCACGCCGGGGAGAGGCGTACCCGTCGATTCGTCAGTAACCTTCCCGCCGTGGTTCTCTAGCACCCGTCCCGACCCCCGGACGCTGGGAGGAAACATGATCGAGTCGCTGCTGGTCGCCAACCGGGGCGAGATCGCCCGCCGGATCATCCGGACCGCCAGGCGGCTCGGCATCCGCGCGATCGCGGTGCACTCGGAGGCCGACGCCGGCCTGCCGTTCGTCACGGAGGCCGACGAGGCGGTGTGCGTGGGTCCGGCCAACCCGGCCCAGAGCTACCGCAACGTCGAGGCCATCCTCGCCGCCGCCAAGTCGACCGGCGCGCAGGCCATCCACCCCGGCTACGGCTTCCTGTCGGAGAACGCCGACTTCGCCCGTACCGTCGAGGCGAGCGGACTGATCTGGATCGGGCCCGGCGCGGACGCGATCACCGCGATGGGCGACAAGATCAACGCCCGGAACCTGATGGCGGCGGCCGGGGTGCCGGTCGCGCCCGGGACCACCGACCCGGCGGCCGACCTCGACGCGGCGGTCGCGGCGGCGGCGGAGATCGGCTACCCGGTGATGGTCAAGGCCGCAGCCGGTGGCGGCGGCATGGGCATGGGCGTGGCGACCGACGAGGCCGCCCTGCGCACCGAGTACGACAAGGTGCGCTCCTTCGCCGAGCGGATGTTCGGCGACGGCTCGGTGCTGATCGAGCGGTACTTCCCCCGGGTGCGCCACGTCGAGGTGCAGATCCTCGGCCTGGCCGACGGCCGGGTGGTCGCCCTCGGCGAGCGGGAGTGCTCGGTGCAGCGGCGCAACCAGAAGCTGGTCGAGGAGTCGCCGTCGCCGGCGGTCTCCCCGGAGCTGCGCGAGCGCTTCCTGGCCGCCGCCGTGCGCGCCGGCGAGGCGGTGAACTACCGCAACGCGGGCACCGTCGAGTGCCTGCTGGTCCCGCGCCAGCGGGACGCCAGGGGTGACGGCGCCGACTCCGAAGAGTTCTTCTTCCTGGAGATGAACACGCGGCTCCAGGTGGAGCACCCGGTCACCGAGCTGGTCTACGGCGTCGACCTGGTGGAGGAGCAGCTGCGGGTGGCCGCCGGTCTGGCGCCGACCTTCGACCCGGACGCGCTCGCCCCGCGCGGGCACGCCATCGAGCTGCGGATCAACGCCGAGGACCCGAAGCGCTTCCTGCCCGGCCCCGGCGTGATCAGGACCTGGGTGGAGCCGACCGGCGAGGGCGTCCGGGTGGACTCCGGCTACGTCGAGGGCAACACCGTCACCCCGTTCTACGACAGCCTGATGGCCAAGCTGATCGTGAGCGGCGCGACCCGGGCCGAGGCGGTCGAGCGGGCACGGGCGGCGGTGGCCGCCTTCGAGCTCGCCGGCCCGAAGAACAACCTGCCCTTCTTCGCCGAGCTCCTGGAGAACCAGGAGTTCCTCTCCGGCGACTACGACACCGGCATCGTCTCCCGCATGCGCTGACCCCTGCCGGTTTCGCTGCGTCGATCATGAGGTTGGCGGTGCGGTTCGTCGCTTCCGCCGCGGTCAACCTCATGATCGGCGCCGCTGGGTGCGGAACCGGTGGCGTGGGTGGGAGGCTGGGGGGACCCAGCACAAGCACTGCGTCACAGTGAGGTGACCCCTTATGGCGGAACTGCCAGGCTCCGTGTCGATCCGCGAGGTCGGGCCGCGCGACGGGCTCCAGAACGAGGACCCCATCCCGACCGAGGCCAAGGTGCGGCTGCTCGACGCCCTCTCCGGCACGGGCGTGAAGCGGATCGAGGCCGTCTCGTTCGTGCACCCGAAGGCGATCCCGCAGATGGCCGACGCCGACGAGGTGTGGCAGCGGGCCGCGAAGGCCGACGGCGTGCGCTACTCGGCGCTGGTGCCGAACACCCGGGGTGCGCAGCGGGCCCTGGCCGCCGGGTTCACCGAGATCGAGGTGGTGGTCTCGGCCAGCGACACGCACAACCGGCGCAACGTCAACCGCTCCACCGAGGAGTCGCTGGACGACATCGCCGAGCTGATCGACCTGCTGCACGGCGCCGGCGCGCAGGCCGAGGTGATCGTGGCGACCAGCTTCGGCTGCCCGTACGAGGGGGACACCGACCCGGCCCGGGTGGCCGCCATCGTGGACCGGGTGGTCCGCGACGGCGCCGACCGGGTGGCCTTCGGCGACACCACCGGCATGGGTACGCCCCGGCGGGTCCGCGAGCTGCTGACCGCGGTCCGCGACCGCAACGCGCACGTCCCCGTGCTGCTGCACTTCCACAACACCCGGGGGACCGCGCTGGCCAACATGCTGACCGCGCTGGAGCTGGGGGTGACCGAGTTCGACGCCAGCGTCGGCGGCCTCGGCGGCTGCCCGTACGCGCCGGGGGCCAGCGGCAACCTGGCGACCGAGGAGGCGGTGCACATGCTGCACGACATGGGCGTCGACACCGGCATCGACCTGGACGCCCTGATCGAGGTGGCCGAGCTGGCCGAGCGGCTGGTCGGCCGGCAGCTCCCCTCCGGCGTGCTGCGCGCCGGCCCCCGCACCCGCCTGACCCCCCTCCCGGCCTGACCGCGATCTCCGGCCGGCCCTGACTTCCGGCCTGGCCGCGATCTCCGTCCCCGGCCCTGACACCCGGCCCGGCCGGGATCTCCGGTTCCCGGCCCTGCCTCCCTGCCCTGCGGGGAGGCAGGGCCGGGGCAGGGGTCGAGGCGCGCCGGGACCGTGTCGGGAAGGGCGCGGGTGGTGGCTCGCCGGAGGGCGGGAAGATGCGCTAGCCTAACGATCGTTCAGGTCAGTCGGTCCGCCCGCGAGGCGACCGGCTCAGGTGGCGAGGGAGTCGGCGTGACGCTCGACGGTGAGGCACTGGAGCAGCTGCGCAAGCGGGCCCGGGCCGGCGGTGCGGACAAGTACCACGCGGCGAACGCCGCCAAGGGCAAGCTCTTCGCCCGGGAGCGGGTCGCGCTCCTGGTGGACGAGGGCTCCTTCGTCGAGGACGGCCTCTACGCCAACGCGATGGCCGAAGGGCTCCCGGCCGACGGCGTGGTCACCGGCACGGCCACCATCGACGGCCGTCCGGTCTGCCTGATGGCGAACGACTCCACGGTCAAGGCCGGCAGCTGGGGCGCCCGCACCGTCGAGAAGATCATCCGGATCATCGAGCGGGCCTACTCGACCAGCGTGCCGATGGTCTACCTGGTCGACTCGGCCGGCGCCCGGATCACCGACCAGGTCGACCTCTTCCCCGGCCGCCGGGGCGCCGGCAAGATCTTCTGGAACCAGGTCCGCGCCTCCGGCTCGATCCCGCAGGTCTGCGCGCTGTTCGGCCCGAGCGCGGCCGGCGGGGCGTACATCCCGGCGTTCTGCGACGTGGTCGCCATGGTGGACGGCAACGCCAGCATGTACCTCGGCTCCGACCGGATGGTCGAGATGGTCACCGGCGAGAAGACCACGCTGGAGGCGATGGGCGGCGCCAAGGTGCACTGCGCCGAGTCGGGCGTCGGGCACTTCCTCTGCAAGACCGAGGCCGACGCGCTCGACGTGGTGCGGCGCTACCTGTCCTACCTGCCGGCGAACTGGACGCAGCAGCCGCCGGCCGCGCCCGCCGTCGAGGCGCCCGAGAAGGCCGACCTGGCCGCGCTGGTGCCAGCGAGCGAGCGCCAGGCGTTCGACATGCGGCGGTACGTCAAGGGCCTGCTCGACGACGGCTCCTTCTTCGAGATCCAGGCGCTCTGGGCCAAGGAGCTGACCATCGGCTTCGGCCGGCTCAACGGCGAGGTCGTCGGCGTGGTCGGCAACAACTCGATGTTCAAGGGCGGCGTGCTCTTCGTCGACTCGGCCGACAAGGCGACCCGCTTCGTGCAGCTCTGCGACGCGTTCAACGTGCCGCTGCTGTTCCTCTCCGACGTACCCGGGTTCATGGTCGGCAGCGCGGTGGAGAAGCAGGGCATCATCCGGCACGGCGCCAAGATGATCACCGCGATCTCCGAGGCGACCGTACCCAAGATCTGCGTGGTGGTCCGCAAGGCGTACGGCGCCGGCCTCTACGCGATGGCCGGCCCGGGCTTCGAGCCGGACGCCACGATCGCGCTGCCCACCGCCAAGATCGCGGTGATGGGCGCCGAGGCGGCGGTCAACGCGGTCTACGCGAACAAGATCGCGGCCATCGAGGACGAGGCCGAGCGGGCCGCGTTCGTCGCCGCGAAGCGCGAGGAGTACGAGCGCGACATCGACGTGGTCCGGCTCGCCAGCGAGCTGGTGGTCGACGCGATCGTCGAGCCGCACGAGCTGCGCGTCGAGCTGGTCCGTCGGTTCGCCGCCGCCCGCACCAAGGAGCGGCACTTCTCCCGGCGCCGGCACGGCGTCACCCCGGTCTGATCCCGCCGCCGGCCCCACCCGGCCGGCACGGGCCCGCACCGCGCACCAGCGACCCGTCCTCCGGCGTCACGAGCGCCCGGCGGCCATCCACACAGGAGGATTCCATGGACTTCCGGCTCACCGAGGAGCAAGAGGCGCTGCGGGAGAGCGTGCGGGAATTCGCGCGCGAGGTGGTCGCCCCGGTCATCGCCGAGCACTACGAGAAGCACACCTTCCCGTACGAGGTGATCCGGCAGATGGGCAAGATGGGCCTGTTCGGCCTGCCCTTCGCCGAGGAGCACGGCGGCATGGGCGGCGACTACTTCGCGCTCTGCCTCGCGCTGGAGGAGCTGGCCCGGGTCGATTCGAGCGTCGCCATCACCCTGGAGGCGGCGGTCTCGCTGGGCGCGATGCCGATCTACCGCTTCGGCACCGAGGAGCAGAAGGCGCAGTGGCTGCCGAAGCTGCTCAGCGGCGAGGCGCTGGCCGGCTTCGGGCTGACGGAGCCGGGCACCGGTTCGGACGCCGGCGGCACCCAGACCCGCGCGGTGCTCGACGAGTCCACGGACGAGTGGGTGATCAACGGTTCCAAGGCGTTCATCACCAACTCGGGCACCGACATCACGGCGCTGGTCACCGTCACCGCGGTCACCGGCACCCGCCCGGACGGCGCCAAGGAGCTGTCCACCATCATCGTCCCCTCGGGCACGCCGGGCTTCACCGTCGCGCCGGGCTACTCCAAGGTCGGCTGGAACGCCTCGGACACCCACGAGCTGACCTTCGACGACTGCCGGGTGCCGGCGGCGAACCTGCTCGGCGAGCGCGGCCGGGGCTTCGCCCAGTTCCTGCGCATCCTCGACGAGGGGCGGATCGCCATCGCCGCCCTGGCCGTCGGCCTCGCCCAGGGCTGCGTCGACGAGTCGATCAGGTACGCGAAGGAGCGCCAGGCGTTCGGCCAGCCGATCGGCAACTACCAGGCGATCCAGTTCAAGATCGCCGACATGGAGATGAAGGCGCACACCGCCCGGCTGGCCTACTACGACGCCGCGGCGCGGATGCTCGCCGGTGAGCCGTTCAAGCGGCAGGCCGCCATCGCCAAGCTGCACGCCAGCACCATCGCGGTGGACAACGCCCGCGAGGCCACCCAGATCCACGGCGGCTACGGCTTCATGAACGAGTACCCGGTGGCCCGGTTCTGGCGCGACTCCAAGATCCTGGAGATCGGCGAGGGCACGTCCGAGGTGCAGCGCATGATCATTGCCCGCGACCTGGGCATGTGACGGCGACGGGCCCGCTGGCGTGGGGGCAGCCGCCTCCCGCGCCGCCGGGCCCGCTCGGTGCCACCGGCCCGCTCGGCGTCTGCCGGGCCGTGCCGCCGTCCGTCCGGTCCGCTGTCGGATATCCGCACCGATGCGTCGGCAGGGCGACGCTCGTCTGCCGACGGTCGTACCCCGGCCGTACCCTTCCTGCCCATGACTCCGAGTCATGATCGTTCGCCGCAACCGGGCGGTCGTACCGGGTTGCCGCAGCTGTTGCGCGGGCACCGCCTCGCCGCCGGCCTGACCCAGGCCGAGCTGGCGGGCCGGGCCGGTGTCGGCGTCCGGACCGTCCGCGACCTGGAACGGGGCCGCTCGTCCCGGCCGCAGCGCACCACCGTCGAGCTGCTCGCCGGCGCGCTGGAGCTGGCCGGGGCCGCCCGGTCGGCGTTCCTGGCCGCCGCCCGGGGGCAGGTCCCGGCCGCCCCGCCGGTCACCGCCGGAAGCGTCCCGCCGGCCCGCGTCGACCCCGACCACCACGCCGGTACGCCGGCAGCGCTCCCGCCCCCGGTCGCGCTGATCGGCCGGGACCGCGACCTGGCCGAGCTGGTCGGGCTGCTCACCGACGGGCGCGGGCCCCGGCTGGTCAGCCTGGTCGGGCTGGCCGGTGTGGGGAAGACCGCGCTGGCCCTGTCGGTGGCCCACGCGGTCGCCGGCGACCATCCGGGCGGGGCGGCCGGCGTGCTCATCGGCGAGGGCTCGGACGCCGCCGACGTGCTCTCCGCCTCGGTCGCCGTCTTCGGCGTCGCCCGGCTGACCGAGCTGACCGTCCGCCTCGACGGCCGGCCGGCGCTGCTGCTCGTGGACGCGGCCGAGCGGGCCCCCGACGCGGTCGCCGAGACGGTGCACCGGCTCGCCGGGGCGGTGCCGTCGCTGCGGGTGCTGGTCACCGGCCGGCACCCGGTCGGCCTGCCCGGGGAGCGGGTGTGGCCGGTCGCCCCGCTCGACGTACCGCCGCCGGGCAGCGAGCGGGCGGGCCCAGTGGCGCTGGCCGGCTACCCCGCCGTGGCCCTCTTCACCGCCCGGCTCGCGCAGGTCCGCCGGGAGCCGCCCGGTCCCACCGAGCTGCCCGCCCTCGCCGCCCTGGTACGCCGCCTGGGCGGGCTCCCGCTCGCCATCGAGCTGATGGCGGCCCGGGGCCGGATCCTCGATCTCAACGAGCTGCTCGACCGGTACGGCGACCGCGTCCTCGACCTCGCCACCTCGGCGGGGGCGGCGGAGCGGCCGGGCTGGGACACGACCGAGCCGGGTCGCCCGGAGAGCCCGCGGGCGGCGGTGGCGGAGACCCTGCGGGACGCGGTGGCCATCAGCTACCGCCTCCTCGCCCCGGACGAGCGGGCCGCGTTGCGTCGGCTCGCCGCGTTCGGCAACCGCTGGTCGGTGGAGCTGGCCGAGGAGATGCTCGCCGATCCCGCCGACCGGGACGGGGCGGTGGCCGTGGACCCGGTGCCGCTGCTCGACCGGCTCGTCGAACTCGGTCTGCTGAGCGTCCGGGGCGCGGGGCCGTTCCGGTTCCGCCTGCTCGACGCCGTGCGGGACTTCGCCACGGAGCAGGCGACCGGGGCCGGGGAGCTGACCGCGATCCGGCGCCGGCACGCGCAGGTCGTCGCCCGGCTGGTGGCGCGGACCGCACCGGAGCTGGTCGGCGCCAACCTGCCGGCGGCGGTGCACCGGCTGGACGAGGTGACCGGCGACATCAGCTCCGCCCTGGCGCACGCCGCCGCCGACGATCCGCTGACCGCGTTGCGGTTGGCGGCGGCGCTGTCGCGGTGGTGGCGGTTCCGGGGGCGGGACGTCCCGGGCCGGCAGTGGCTCCGGCGTCTGCTGGCGGATCCGCGTACCGCTGACGTCGACCCGGTGCTGCGGGCGTGGGCGTCCCTCGGGGTGGCCCGGCTCGCCGCCGAACACGGCGCCGGGGCCGAGGAGCTGCCGGCGGCGCGGGGGGCGCTGGCCGCGTTCCGGGACGCCGGCGACGTCACCGGAGAGTTGGAGGCGCGGACGGTGCTCTGCGCGCTGCTGATCGCCCTCGGCGAGTACGACGAGGCGCGGACGCAGGCCGAGACGGTGCTCGCGCTGGCCGTCCGGCACGGGCGGGTCCGGGACATGGCGGTGGCGCAGAACAACCTCGCCTGGCACCACATCCGGGTCGGCGATCTGGCGGCCGCCCGGCGCCGGCTGGCCGCGGTCGACCGGCTCGCCGCGCAGGGCGGGGAACAGCGGCTGCGGGTGCTCGCGCGGGCCAACCTCGCCGAGGTGTGCCGCCTTGAGGGCCGGTACGCCGACGCCGTCGAGGCGGGCCGGCGGGTGGTGGCGGCGCTGGCGGACCTGGGCGACCCCGGCCACCGTCGCCGGGTGCTCGGCACGGTGGGGCTGGCGCTGGCCCGGGACGGCCGGTCCGCCGAGGCGGCCGGGGTGCTGGCCGAGCTGCGCCCGCCCCCGGGGCTGCCGCCGGCGCCGCGCCTCGGGGAGGTCTGGTCGCCCGGGCGCCTCGCCGGTGCCACGACGCCCGGGGTGCGCCCCGAGGACGGGATCTGCGCGCTGATCGAGGGGAACCTGGCTCTGCACCGGGGCGATCGTGAGCTGGCGGCGGAGTGGTTCGCGGCCGCGGCGGAGGCGGGCGTCGACGGCCAGGACCGGCGTGACGTGGTCGAGGCGCTGGTGGGACTGGCCGCCAGCTCGGGCGACCCCGACGTGGTGGACCACCTCGACCGGGCCTGCCGGCAGAGTGGTGTCCGGTTGTTGCCGCACGAGGAGGAGCTGTTGCGCGCGTCGACCGCGGGCCGGAGCGGGTGGTTCGGGAGAGTCGGCCACGGCGGTGTCGGCCGTGGCGTGGCGGGCGCCCCAGAGCGAACCGGGGGTGACGCGGACGACGAAGCCCCTCTTGCTACCCCTCGCTCGTCGCCCGCGCCGTTACCCCCCGGTGCGTCCCCACTGCCCGAAGACTAGTCACCGCCCGCACGCGGCTCCGTCCGGTTTGGTCGCCTATCGTCCCGTGGGTGCGGCAGTTCTGCCGCTCTTTCTGCCGGTGCCGCGGGGCCCGGTCGACGGGGTCAGGACGGCGTGGCCGTCTCGTCCCAGTCGGCGGCCGATCCGGTGCTTCCTGCGGTGGCGCCGGGGTGCACCGCGTCCCGGACCCGGCGCAGCCCGTCGAGCAGGGCCGTCAGCGCCTCCGGGTCGAGCTGGCCGGTGAACCACTGCTCGATGATCCGCAGATGCCCGGGCAGGGTCTCGTCGAGCCGTTGCAGGCCGGAGGCCGTGACCACGGCGAACGAGCTGCGCCGGTCGGAGGGGCACGCGCGGCGGGCGAGCAGCCCGTCGCGTTCCATGCGGTCCACCACGCGGGTGACACCGCTCGTCGAGAGCGAGGTCTGCGCGGCCAGGTCGGTCATCCGCAACTGGTTGCCGGGTGAGCGGGCGAGTCGGGTCAGCACCTCGAACTCGACCGGTGAGAGGCCGTGCTCCTCGAACTGGGCGGCGAACCGGGCCGAGAGCCCGGCGTGCGCCTCGACGAGCAGGCCGACGGCGGTGATCCGGGGGTCGTCGAACACGTTCTGGTCCACGCGCCCATCGTAGCAGTCCTTGACAGGAGGAATATTGTTGTGCCTATAGTTGCTGCGGCAGACGTTGGGCAACTAAACAAATTTCCCCACGGAGGGCAGTTTCCATGACCAGCAGCACCGCACCGGTCACCCGCGACTGGGACGGCCTCACGATCCCGACCGCCGGCACCTACCTGCTGGACGCGGCACACAAGCGCGTGGGCTTCGTCGCCCGGCACATGATGGTCAGCAAGGTACGCGGTGAGTTCGCCGACGCGAGCGCGACCATCACCGTCGCCGAGGACCCGATGCAGTCCTCGGTCAGCGCCACCATTCAGGCGGCCACCATCAACACCAACCAGGCCGACCGGGACGCGCACCTGCGCAGCCCCGAGTTCCTCGACGTCGAGAGCTTCCCGACCCTGGAGTTCCGCAGCACCGCCGTGAAGTCCCGCGACGGCAACGAGTTCGTCCTCTCCGGCGAGCTGACCATCAAGGGCGTCACCCGCCCGGTCGACCTGGAGGTCGAGTTCGAGGGCGTCGGCCGCAGCCCGTTCGGGCAGGACATCTTCGGCTTCTCCGCCTCCACCGAGATCGACCGCGAGGACTTCGGCCTGACCTGGAACGTCGCCCTGGAGACCGGGGGCGTGCTGGTCGGCAAGAAGATCAAGATCGAGATCGAGGGCGAGGCCGTCCGCCAGGCCTGATCCGCCGCACCGCTTCCGGGCCCGCGCCGCGTCACGGTGCGGGCCCCACGCGTGTACGCAGGGCGAGACCGCGCCGCCCCGGTGCGATTTGTCACGACTTATTCCCGGCCCGGTCCGGTGCCGGGCGACCCGCGCTGGGTAGAGATGCCGCCGGGAGCGCGTTCGTCGGCCGGAGCACGGTCGTCCCGGCCGTGGGATCGCCGGGACCTCCTCTGGTCCCGACGATGCCGACGCTCCTAACGTGGAGGGTTCACCACGCGCTTACCGGGCCGGCACGGTCCGACTGCGCCTCGCGCCGGGAGGAAACATGGGCAGGGACGTCGAGCAGGGCGCCTTCTCCCGGGATGACCGGGTCCGCTACCGACAGAAGGTCCGGCGGTGCCTGGACGTCTTCGCCCTGATGCTGGACGACTTCGGCTTCGACGCCGACCGGCCCATGACCGGGCTGGAGATCGAGCTGAACCTCGTCGACTCGGCGGCCGAGCCGGCGATGCGCAACGACCAGATCCTCGCCGACATCTCCGATCCGCTCTTCCAGACCGAGCTGGGCCAGTTCAACCTGGAGCTGAACGCGCCGCCCCGGCTGATCGAGGGCAACGGGTTCGCCGACTACGAGCAGGACCTGCGCGGCAGCCTCTCCCGCGCCGACGAGCGGGCCGCCAAGTCGGACGCGAAGATCGTCCTGGTCGGCATCCTGCCCACGCTCACCGAGCGCCACCTGGTCGAGGACAACCTCTCCACCAACGAGCGGTACCGGGTGCTCAACGACCAGATCGTCGGCGCCCGGGGCGAGGACATCGAGCTCGACATCCGGGGCGTCGAGCGCCTCCAGACCCACACCGACTCGATCGCCCCCGAGGCCGCCTGCACCAGCCTCCAGTTCCACCTCCAGGTCGCCCCGGACAGCTTCGCCGACTACTGGAACGCCTCCCAGGCCATCGCGGGGGTGCAGGTGGCCGTCGGGGCCAACTCGCCCTTCCTCTACGGGCGGCAGCTCTGGGCGGAGACCCGCATCGCCCTGTTCGAGCAGGCCACCGACACCCGGCCGGACGAGCTGAAGGCGCAGGGCGTACGCCCCCGGGTCTGGTTCGGTGAACGCTGGATCACCTCGATCTTCGACCTCTTCGAGGAGAACGTCCGCTACTTCCCGCCGTTGCTGCCGATTTGCGAGGACGAGGACCCGGTCGAGGTCCTGCACGGCGGCGGCGTGCCGGAGCTGGGCGAGCTGCGCCTGCACAACGGCACCGTCTACCGGTGGAACCGGCCGGTCTACGACATCATGAACGGCCGCCCGCACCTGCGCGTCGAGAACCGGGTGCTGCCGGCCGGCCCGACCGTGGTCGACATGCTGGCCAACGCCGCCTTCTACTTCGGGTTGGCGCGAGGGCTGGCGGAGGCGGAACGGCCCATCTGGAGCCAGCTCACCTTCAGCTCCGCCGAGGAGAACTTCCACGCCGCCGCCCGGCGCGGCATGGACGCCGTCCTGCACTGGCCCCGCCTCGGCGAGGTGCCGGTGACCAAGCTGGTCCTGGACGTCCTGCTGCCCACGGCCGCCGCCGGGCTCGACCGGTTCGGGGTGGCCCCGGCCGAGCGCGACCGGCTGCTCGGCATCATCGAGCAACGCTGCCGCACGGGCCGCAACGGCGCGGTCTGGCAGACCGAGGCGGTCTGGTCGGCCGAGCGGCACCGCGGCATGGACCGGGACGCCGCCCTGCACCACATGGTGCAGCGCTACGCCGAGCTGCAACGCGGCAACGAGCCCGTGCACACCTGGCCCGTCGACTGACCCGGCCCCGGACGCTCCGCCCCGGAGCCGCTGCGGCCGGTCGATGGCGGAGCCGTCCGCCCGGGCGTTTCGTGGCGCCGTCCGCCCGGGCGCTCGGTGGTGGGAGCCGTCCGCACAGGCGCTCCGTCGCGGAGCCGTTGCGGCCCGGTCGACAGCGGAGCCGTCCCGCCCGGACGCTCCGCCTTGGAGCCGTTCCGCACGCGGCCGGCGTTCAGCGTGTGCGGCGGCCGGAGCGGGGGCGCCGGCCGGTGGCCGGCGGCTCCGCCGGACCGTCGACGGCCGGCTCCCCGGTCGTGGCCGGCGCCGGCACGTCCTCGGCCGACGAAGCGGCCGGCTCCCCGGCCGGCGTGCCGGGCGTGGCCGCAGCCCCCGCAGCGACCGGCACCGGTTCGCGGTCGGCGGGAAGCGTCCCGCCGCCCGCCGCCACGGTGTCCCGCCCCGGCGCGGAGCCGACCGGCGGCGCGGGGGCGGTGCTGCCGCCGGGCGGCGTGGCGGCGTCGCTGCCGACCGGCGTCGTGGTGGTGTGGCTGTCGTCGTGCGTCGCCCGGGCGTCGCCGGTGCCGGTGCCGTCGGCCGGGTGGACCTGCCCGCCCGGAGCCGGTGCGCCCGGGTGGTCGACGGGCTCGCCGGTGCGCTGGCGGGGCACCCGCACCGGTCCCCGGGTCGCGGCCCGTCGGGCGGCCCGCTGCGCGAGGGCGGTGACCAGGACGGCGCCGCCGACCCCGATGATCACCGCGTACGGCGCGATCAGGTGCGCCGACACCTGCTCCGGGCTGATCGCGGTCAGCCTCGGCACCGCCAGGAAGTACGCGGTCGCGACGAGCAGCGGCCCGGCCGCACCGGAGGCGGCGGCCCCGACCCGGTGGTCGGGATTCCGGGCGTCCCGGCGGGCGGCGAGGACACCGATCACCAGCGCGGAACCGAGGGACAGCAGTGCCCCCGGCCAGTAGAAGTAGTCGCGGATCCAGTACCGCCCGTCGTCGGGGCCGAGTTGCCAGATGCCGAGCTGCGCACTGGTGAGGCCGCGCCCGGCCAGCACGCCGTCCACGACGGCGATCACGGCGAGCAGCCAGAGCCAGCCGACGGTGGCGATCACGTTGTTCGCGGCGGCCCGCGAGCGCAGCGCCCAGACCGCCGTCAGCACCCCGACCAGCACGCCGGCCGCCGCGTAGGCCGCCGCGACGTTCCGGGGCGAGCCGGTGTCCGCCACCGCCACCGCCTCCCGGGCCGGCACGGCCACCAGCAGCACGGTGATCAGCGCGCCGAACCCGGCGGCCACGGCGAGCGCGACGGAGCCGATAGTGCCGTTGGCCCGTTCGGCCGGCGCCGCGTCTTCGGCCGGAGCCGCGTCCGCGCGGTCGGCGTGTGGTGCCGGGGCGTGGTCGCGCAGCCGCTGGGCGCAGACCGCGCCGAAGACCGTCGAGGTGGCCGCGATCCAGGTGGCCCAGATCAGGCCCGCCACCCAGGCGGTCGCGCCGGCGGTCGCGTCGGCCGGCGCCCAGTTGATGATGCCCAGCCCGTAGCCGAAGCCCAGTTGGGCCGCGCCCGCGCCGGCAGCGACGCCGACCGCGGTCGCGATCGATCCTCCCCAGCCCCGTCTGGCCATGCCGGGGAGCGTAACGTCCCGTGGTCGGCGCGGCGAGTCGTGCGGTCCGCCCGGGGACGACAGGCGATGACGCCGGCGTCGCCGCGAGCGGGTACGGTCGCCGGTGATCGAGGCGGGGTGGGCGTATGACGGACGGGGACACGGGCGCGCGGGACGACGCCGGGCCGGACCGGTCGACGGTGCTGCTCAGGGGCGGGCTGGCCGTCGTGCTGCTCGCCGCCGTCGGCGCGACCGGCGGCTGGATCCTGGCCGGCGAGGACGATCCACCGGCCACACCGCCGGCAGCGGCGGAGGCCCTGCCCTCCACCGGCACCCCGGGTGCGGCCCGGTCGACCCCGGGCCGGTCCGTGCCGCCGGCTCCCCGGACGACCGCGCCGAGCCGCTCCGCCGGGCTGACGGTCCCGGCGCTCGTCGGCGAGGACTTCAAGGACGCCCGCGACGAGCTGCGCGAGAAGCGGCTGGGCTGGCGGCTCGTCTTCGGTAGCGGCACGGGGACGACGGTGGAGCGCACCTCCCCCGAGGTGGGTGCCGAGGTGCAGCCCGGGCGCACCGTGACGCTGTGGGTGAGCGGACCGGCGCCGGCCGCCACCGTGCCGGACGTGGTGGGCGACGACTGCGACGACGCGGCGGACGAGCTCGTCGACGAGGGCTTCTACCCGCAGTACCGGACGGGCAGGACCGGGACGGTCAGCCGTCAGGACCCGGCCGGCGACGGCGCGGGCCGGTGGAACGACCAGGTGTCGCTCTGGTGCGGCGCCGCGCCGGACGACGACGGGTCGGCCTCCCCGACGCCGTGACGGAGCGTCCGGCACGCTGATCCCGGCCGATGGCCCCCGGGACCGCTAGGTTGGCGGTCAGGGGCCCGCGACGCCCGCCCGGGCCGGGAGAGGACGTGCGATGAGCGAGCGTCAGCGAGCGAGTCATCGGCACAGTGCGGTGGTGCCTCAGGTCGGCGCGCAGCGGAGCGGAGTGCCGGCATGAGCGAGCGTCAGCGAGCGAGTCATCGGCACAGTGCGGTGGTGCCTCAGGTCGGCGCGCAGCGGAGCGGAGTGCCGGCATGAGCGAGCGTCAGC